>NZ_WTKT01000017.1:0-109660 GCF_011378685.1 Pseudoalteromonas sp. C8 | reverse complement strand
AGAAAATAAATTTAAATATCAAAATAATTTAATATGTTAGTAAATATCTTAACCAGAGTTCAGGTTAAATAACACATTGTAAGGAACGACCATGGCCGGAATTTTAGAGTTAAACGAATTATTAAAATCAATGCAGCCAGCGCTTAAGCAAGGCGAGTATATTTTTTGTTGCTTAGCAGGCTCACTTGCCGATTATGTTCACTTAGCGCCACTTGCCACTTATGTTGAAGAAGAAGGGCTAACCCTTATTTTAAAAGCTGAAACCGCCGATAAAGCAGGTATTACTTACGAGGGTAAATATAATTTAATTACTCTTAATGTACATTCAAGCTTAGAGGCCGTTGGGCTAACTGCAGCGGTATCTGCAAAGCTGACTGAGCATGGCACTAGCGCTAATGTAGTAGCTGCGTTTTATCACGACCATATTTTTGTACAAACAGATAAAGCACAAGCTGCAATGAAAGCGCTTGGAGAGATTGGTTAGGTTTTTTGTTAATTACCAACATTGAGCTAATAAATATTTAAAAAGGAATTAAATGAATTTATATCAATATACCGACATAAATGCAGTAAAAAGCATTTTAAGAACCCAAGAGTTATGGGCTACTCATTATCAATATTTAAATGACACTTCAGAAATTGAGCAGGGAATAGAATTAATTCTCAATAGACTAGCTGAAAGTAAAAAGCTATCAATTGAGAAAATTCAAGATTTAAAGCAACAGGTTATGCATAGCCTTAGCAAGCTAGATATCTTCATAGTATCTTTATGTTTAGCTAAAGATGAATTATCAATGTGGAGAGAGTACGGGCCTTACGCCATTGAATTAGACAATAATGCGATAACCTTATCCTTAACTGTAAGCGGACAATTCACACAAAGTGATGTTCGCCCTTGCTTATACCCTGTGCAATTAAGAAAATCAGATAGTTTTATTGACTTTGAATTTATATCAACACTCTATGATGAGTGTTACCTAAAAGGTGATAAAGTTAGGTTTATAAGCTCTTTAGTTTATTCCGCTGCCGCCATAAAACACTCTGCATTTTATGCAGAAAAAGAAAAAAGAGCTATTTTTTCTTTAGATAAACATCATACAACAGAGATTTTTCATAGAGAATGTAATGGCAAAAAAGTACCTTATATAAAAGTTTTATTACCTAAAAGCTCTATTAAAGCAGTATACATCGGTCCCCAATCTGAGCAGGCTCAATTGGTCACTGATATGCGTGATTTTTTGAAGTCAAACAAACTTACGGGTATTAAAGTTTACAGCTCTGATATCCCATATAAACCGAAATAAGTTAGAGTAATTAGCTTACTAAATAATAAAAGAATACATAAATATTTTAATTTATATCTGGACACTGACGTAAAAACCCAAGTAGAAGAGAGTCTATATTTAACTATCCTTAATTGTTTCTGTCGGCGATAGTACTTATTTCAACAGCAAATATGGCTTCGTTTAACCTACCTACGCTCCAAATAAAAACGGAGTACTTTATAATACTTTGTGGGTTATGATTAGAATCGGTGAGGACTTGTGCTGAGGTTTATATAAAAACACCGAGTTTGTTCACTCGGTGTTTTTATTGGTGCTAAATAGCGGGTGCTTGTTTAGCTTGTAAAACTTAAACTACATATCCGCTAAAACCTAGAGCTTTAAAATACAGCTTCGGAATGCCAAATTTGCACTCATTTAGCAGTTCGCTAAAGCGCATTCTATCTAGCGGGTAAAACTCATTTTCTAAGTCGTGCCCTGTTTGTGTTTTACCTGTTTCGGTTAAACCCAATTGCGCGCACGTTGTAAGCTGAGCTTCGCGCTCAAATGAAGTTTCAGGGCGCATTAAATCTGCAATATAAAGGTTGGCGTCTTTTTTAAGGCTTCCTTTAATCGCTTTTAATAACTCTTTTTTATCGCCATTATCTTGTACAAAATGCATTACCAATAAACATAAAACGGCATCGGCTTTAACCGATAATTTATTAACAGGTCCGTTGTGAATATTGACGCGGCTTGCTATGCCTTGCTCATCAAATTGCTGCTTCGCGATAGCAAGCATATCGGCTGATGTATCTTGCGCGGTAAATTGCCATGTAGGGTTTAATGCAGCCAGTGCAAGTACTTCTTTGCCTGTGCCTGCCCCTACTACTAAAATATGCGCATTATCGCTTAGCGTTGCTTTTAGCTGTGCGTTAGTGAGCTGATGTAATAATTCATAACCAGGAACTAAACGGGTTATACGGCTATCGTATTGTGTTGCTTGCTCGCCTGTAAACGTTGGCATTGTATCTCCTTGTTTTCAGTAATGTTGCTTATAAAACTTCAACTGTGGAATATCCACCTGGCTTTTTGGCTACATGCACTTGAGTGGCTACACGCTCGCTCATTTGTGTTACGTGCGATATAACGCCTACTTTTCTGCCTTGTGCTTGCAAAGAATCCAAAGCGTCCATTGCAATGCTTAGGGTTTCGCTGTCTAACGTACCAAACCCTTCGTCAATAAACAAAGAATTGATTTGTACTTTGTTTGACGAAAGCGATGCTAAACCAAGTGCAAGTGCGAGCGATACTAAAAATGACTCCCCGCCTGAGAGTGTATTAACAGAGCGTTGCTCGTCGGCCATGTCGCGGTCAATAATTGCAATGTCGAGTGTTTGCGCTATGGCGGTTAATTCGTAGCGTTTATTGAGCGTTTTTAAATGGCTGTTGGCATAATGCAGTAATATTTTTAACGTTTGTGTTTGCGCTAAGTTACGCATGGTTTTACCCGTTGCATCACCCAAGACTTTATTAAGCAAATGCCACTGTTCAACCAGCGTTTTAAGTTTAGTTAACTCAGCCTGCTTACCTTCAAGCGCTTTTGCGTTTTGGTTGTGTTGCTCAATAGCGGTATTAGTTGCTAGTAATGAATTTTGCAGCTGCGTTTGTTGCTCGTTTAAGCTGCTTAGTTGCGTACTTAAAGCCTCTGCACTTTGCGTTGGTTTATCGCTACTGTTGTGTTTTTCAAGCGTAAGTTGCTGCTGTTTTAATGCGGCGTTTGCATCTGTTAGGGCTTGAGTTAACTGCTCGTGCTGAGTTAAATGCGCTTTAATAGTCTCGCTACTAAGCGTTAGTAAAATTTTGACCTGTTCGTGCGTTGCATTGCTATATTGCGCTTTAAAGTCAGTAAACCACTGGTTATAACGTGCCTCAAGCGTTGCTAGCTCTTGGCTGTTTTCAAGTAAGCGTTGCTCTACATTTTTAAGCGTTATGGCGTGCTCATCTCGTTGTTTTATAGCGTCGTCATATGCTTTTTGACTCGCTTGAACCTGCGATTGCAGTTGCTCTTGCGCACTTGTAAGTTTTGCTTGGTAGTCGTCTGCACTTATTTGCTCGTTATTAAATAAAGCTAAGCGCTCACTTTGTACAGTGCTTAGTAAATTTTTAGCTTTTACAAGCTCTTCATTAAGTGCTTTTAACGACTGCTCGTTGTTACTTATAAGCGGTGTGAGCTGCTTTATTTGTTCATTAGCTGTGTCTTGACGTTTTTGGCTTTGCTCAAGTTGCGTTTGAGTTTGCTGATACTGCGTAACCTGCTCGTGCAGCTCGCTAAGTTCAAGCGTATTGGCTTGTAGTTGCTGCCAAAAATCACTATTTTCAAATTGGCTATTGAGCGTTGTACCGAGCTCGTTAATTTGCGCACTAAGCTCGCTTTGCTTACTCGTTATTTGGTTTTGCTGATGTGTAAGCTCAAGGTGTTTATTACTAAGTTGCTGCTGTACTTGCTGCTCTGCTTTAAGTGCTGCAAGTAGCTCATTTACTTTAGTTTGCAGTGTACGTTGACGTTTTTGCTGCTCAAAGTATTGCGCTTTTTGCTCCGTTAACTGCTTATAAGTTACTTCAAGCTGATCAGGCGTTAAGTCGTTAAGCTCTGTACGTGCGCCTTGCATGGTATTTTTAATGTCGAGCTGTTTGGCTTTTGCTGTTTGTATTACTTGCTCAAGTTGTCCGTGTTCAGCAGTTAATACGGCGTGTTGAGTTTGGTGCTTATGCAGCTCGCTTTGTGCATGGTCAAATTGCTTTTTAGCTATATTAAAAGCATTTTCAAAATCAGTAATTAAGTTATTTAATTGCTGATTTTGATTTACCGCATACGGGTGCTCAGTTGCGCCGCACACTAAACAAGGCTCATTAGGGCGAAGCTCAGTGCGTAAATGCTCTACGTTCTCGCTGGCTCTTAAGCGCGCTTGGTTAAGTGCGTACTCGTTGCCTTTAAGCGCTTGCTCGCTGGTTATTAAATGCTGATTAAGTAAAGCATGGGCTTGCTGGCTTTCATTTAACTGCTGATTAAGTACTTGTTGGCGTTGAGTACTTTGTTTTAGTTCTGCGTTAAATTGCCCGTAGCGCTCTCGCTGCTCTTTTAAGTAATCAATACTTTTTAACTGCGCGTCGCAGTGCTCTGCATTAAACTCATTAAGCTGAGTATTTAATGCCTGTAAAGTTGATTGCTCACCACTAAGTGCCACCTCGCACTGCTGCACTTTATTATTTTGCGCATTTAAAAGATCGCTCTGACTTGCAAGCTCGCTATTAAGAGTTTGGCTTTGTGCAAGGTTTGCGGTTAATTGCTGCTGTGCATTTAAGTAAGTATTAAAGCTTTGCTGATAGTAGCTCCAGTCTTTTGCTAAAACATGCAGCTGTGCATGCTCATTAAGCCATTGCTGGCTTTTAGTTGATTCGGTATTAGCGAGTTCAAGCTCGCTATTGCTTTGTTTAAGCTGCTGTGTGAATTCATCAAACTGAGATTGCTCTTTGGTTATTTGCGACTCAGTACCTTTTACAGCTTGAGTTTGCAAGGCAATATTGCTGTCGAGCTCTCGCGCTTTAGCTATAACGGGCGCTGCATTTTGTTTTTGCTCATTGGCGTTATTAAGCAGCTCGGTATGCTTAGTAAGCGCGGTATTACGCTCGTTAATTACCGCTAAATGATCAACACTTTTAAGCGATGTTATTTGCTGATCCAAAGCCGTATTTTGATCGGTTAACAAATTAAAGCGGCTGCGGTTATCTTTTATTTCAAGCGCCTGCTTGGCTTGTTTTGCCTGCTCGCTTTGTGAGGTAATACTTTCAAGCGCTGAGCTTGCTTGTTGCTGGGTTTGCTGTGCTTGCAGTAAGTTTTGCTCAAGTACTGTAGCTTGCTGATACCAGTTAAGTGCTTTTTCGGTTTTGGATAGCTCTTTTTTAGTGTGTTCGGTTTGCGCTTTTAAATCGGTTAACTTGGTTTGTTGTAGCTCAAGTTCTTCTGGTGCTAGCAAAGTATAGCTTTGAAGGCCTGCTTTAAGCGCTTCAAGCTTTGCTACTTGCTCTTTATGACGTTCAAAAATACGCACGCCAATACGGCTAAATTTATCGGTACCTGTTAAGCACTCTAAAAGTTGCGCTCGCTCATCGCCAGTGGCTTTTAAAAACGCAGCAAACTCATGTTGTGCTAAAAGTACGGCACGGGAGAACTGCTCAAAGTTAAGCCCTATTTTACTCTCGACTTCTTTTATTGTGTGGCTTTTGTCAGCTATAAGGGTTTCGTCTGGCAGGGTTACTAAAGTGTGCTCTGCTACTTTAAGTTTGCCTGTTACTTTTTTATGGGTCCGTGCAATTGTATAGCGCGCACGATAAAGCTGTTTATCTTGTCCTAAAAAGTCGACCTCGGCGTAGCCTTCCCATGTACCTCTGCGTAGCAAGTTTCGCGCATCATTAAGCTTAATGCTGTCGCCGTTAAACTCAATTAAGTTACCTTTATCACCGCGCAGCCTCGCTGTTTTTGTATAAAGGGCTAAACAAATGGCATCTAAAAAGGTACTTTTACCAGCGCCAGTATCGCCAGTAATGGCAAATAGACCTGCGTCTTTTAATGGAGCTTTAGTAAAATCTATTTCAGCGTCAACTATTGAGGCTAAATTATGAATACGAACTGCGGTTATTTTCATAGTTGTTCCTGCTCCGTTAGCTCGTTTATCACGTCACTTAAAAGTGCTTTTAGCTCATCGGGTACGCTTTGCCCTGCCATGTCTTTATCGTTTGCGAATGCTTGTTCTAATAGGTTTAGTGGATTGAGCATTTCAACTTCGCTTAAATCTTCAAATACGGTGTTGTCGTCATTTTGCGCTGATTGCTCACGTACACGTTCAATACCACAAAATTTAATATGCTTGCCTTCAAGTGCTTGTTCTATTTGTTCTCTGAAGGTGGTGTCGGTATCGCTTGATTTAAGCTTTACACGTAAATAAGGCGCTATTATATTTTGTGCGGTGTCGAGCGCTTTAATTTGCTCGCATAGTTCGCTTAATGGTACACACTCCCCTTTTGGTAAAATAATCACATCGGCAGAGCGCGGAATGTAAAGGGGGTTTACAGTTGTACTAATATGTTGTTTTTCATCAATAATAAACTCAACAACATTTACTTGGTGCGTGTAGTTACGTTCTGAAAACGACATAGGGATAGGTGTGCCGCTGTATCGAATAACATCACTTTTAGCGACTTGTTGCGCTTTGTGTAAGTGCCCAAGAGCGACGTAGTTGGCTTGTTTACCAAATACATTAGCAGAAATAGACTCTTCACCACCTATTACTAAGTTACGCTCAGAATCACTTGAAATATCCCCGCCTTTTGCGTGTAAATGCCCCATAACTATTAATGGTGAGTTTTGCTCGTTTATATTAGTAGCTTGCTCTAGTGCAAGTTCGTAAGCTTTTGAAACGCCTTGAGCATAACTAGGGCCGCTTTCGGTTTGGCTAAGTAAACTTACATCACTTGCGCGTAAAAATGGCATAGCGACGATTACAGCGCGTTTACCATTGGTATTTATGGTAATAACAGTTTCATCGGGTGTTGCGACATCAAAGCGCCCTACTACGTGAGTATCAAACTGTGCAAGTAATGGCTGAGCTGCCAAAATACGATTTGCAGAGTCGTGGTTACCCGCAATAATCACTACGTGTAATAGTGGGCATGCTTTTTTGGCGTCTTTAATAAATTGATAAAGCTGATTTTCAGCGCTAGCACTTGGAGTCGCTGTATGATAAATGTCGCCAGCAACTAAAAGTAAGTCTATTTGTTGTTCAACAAGAGTGGCTAATAACCATGTAAAAAAAGCTTGATGTTCAACACGGCGATCGTGTTCGTAAAATTGTTGGCCAAGGTGCAAATCTGAGGTGTGGAGGACTTTCATGTCGCGCTCTTAATAAAACCGTAAGAGCGCCAATATACCCAAGGCTGTTAAAGATGCAAGCCTAAGGCATGCATTACGTTAGGTTAAACTGTACCAAGCTGAAAAAACAACCGGTAATGCTAAAAGTGCCATTAATAATGGAATTTTTAACGTTTTAGTTTGTTTTGCGTGTAGCGCCTTTAATGCATTAGTTTCGTTGCACGCTGCTACTTTATCGATATAAAAATAACCCGAATCGAGATACTGCTTACAGTTATTCTCACTTGCTGGAATCGCAATTAGTTCTTGTTGTTTTTTTAGGATGTAAAAATCCATAAGCCCACCGCATTTCTTGCTAGTAATCGATATTAATTTGAGGATAAATGTGACGAATTTATTTGCCTCAAATAAAAAGGTTGGCGATTTTAAATATAAACAGCACTAAAGATCAACCTAAAATTACACTATTTGTCATTTATCGTACAAATAGCGAATATTAATGAAGTTCGGCAATATTTAAGCCAATTATTTACTCGTTTCACTGTGTTTTTGTTCAGTAGAAAGGGCTTTTAGGCCATTTTACTTGTTGCGAATTAGTAATACTTATACGTAGGATTAATGGTTTACCTGGTAATGCCAAAGCAATACTTTTTTAGCAATATATATAAAATGAATGATATTTTTTTAAGTTCTGGGACTTTGTATTTAACTGATCAAAACCATTATTAAAACCCAATTTTGTAAACCCCCTTTACAGTTTTGCTCCCGTTTATTTTAGTCATAGTTTTATACATAATAAAAAGCTGTAAAACGTTAGTGAATACCACCTTATAAAAGCTGCACTTTGTCGTTAATTTATTGAACAATAGCCATTATTTTGTCAAAGTACGCCTACTAAAATCTATCAGGACTAACAATGAAAAAAACAGTTCTTACGCTGAGCGCTTTTGTATTGCCATTGGCAATGTCGAGTGCAGTTATGGCGTCTTCGGTTGAGCAAACAAAAGGTTCTTTTGTTGATAAATTTCGTCAATTAGACGAAGCACTTCCTACACCCAATGTTTATCGTAGTGCCGCTGGCGAACCAGGTGAAAAATACTGGCAGCAACGTGTAAATTACGATATTGATGTGAAGCTAGATGAAAAAAAGCACCGCATTACCGGTAGCCAAAGCATTGAATATAAAAATAACTCACCACATACGCTTAAATATTTATGGTTACAGTTAGATCAAAATATTTTTAAAAGTGACTCTATTGCCGAAACAACTAAAACGTTTAAAAGCACTTTAGAAAGCCTACCAGCTCAAAAGCCCGCTAAATTAAGTTTAGGTGAATTACGTCGTCAGCAATTTATGAGCGACAACGAACTGGGTTATACAATCAGTGGCGTAAAAGATGACGATGGTAAAGAGCTACGCGTAACTGTAGTTGATACCTTAATGCGCATCGATTTAAACGAGCCATTAAAACCAGGTAAAGAAGTAGAATTTAGCATGAACTTTGCCTTCAACATTGTTGAAGAAGATGCAGTGGGTGCACGTTCTGGTTACGAGCACTTTGAAGAAGACGGCAACGACATATTCTTAATTGCTCAGTGGTTTCCTCGTTTAGCGGCTTATACCGATTACGAAGCGTGGACAAACAAGCCGTTTTTAGGCTCTGGTGAGTTTACGCTTGAGTTTGGTGATTACGATGTTGAGATTACTGTTCCGGCAGATCACATTGTATCGGCAACAGGTAAACTTGATAACGCGAGCAAAGTACTTACAAGTACTCAGCGTAAACGTTTAAAGCAAGCCGAAACATCTAAGCGTCCTGTGTTTATTGTTAACGCAGAAGAAGCGCTAGAAAACGAAAAAGAAGGCACCGACAAAACTAAAACGTGGCACTTTAAAGCGC
Organism: Pseudoalteromonas sp. C8; assembly: GCF_011378685.1. NCBI lineage: Bacteria > Pseudomonadati > Pseudomonadota > Gammaproteobacteria > Alteromonadales > Pseudoalteromonadaceae > Pseudoalteromonas > Pseudoalteromonas sp. C8. The sequence continues at coordinate 100,568 of NZ_WTKT01000017.1, read as the reverse complement.
AAAACGTACGTGACTTTGCTTGGGCGTCGTCTCGTAAGTTTATGTGGGATGCAAAGGGTTATCAGCAAGGTGGTGACGTTCAGCCTTTAGTTATGGCAATGTCGTTCTTCCCTAAAGAAGGTGGTGACTTATGGGAGAAGTACTCAACTGAAGCGGTAGTACACACAATGGAAGTCTACTCTAAGTATTCTTTTGACTACCCATACCCAACTGCGCAATCGGTAAATGGCCCTGTTGGCGGTATGGAATACCCAATGATTACCTTTAACGGCCCGCGTACTAAGTTACAAGATGATGGTACACGTACTTATTCTCAAGCTGAAAAGCGCTTTTTACTTGGCGTAGTTATTCATGAAGTGGGTCATATTTACTTTCCAATGATTGTTAACTCAGATGAGCGCCAATGGACGTGGATGGATGAAGGCTTAAATAGCTTTTTAGATGGCGTTGCTGGTCGTGAATGGGATCCTACTATTCCTTGGGGTGTTGAGCCTCGCGATATAGTGAGCTACATGAAGTCTGAAAACCAAGTACCTGTTATGACTCAGTCAGACAGTGTATTACGCTTAGGTCCTAATGCTTATACTAAACCTGCAGCAGCCCTTAATATTTTACGTGAAGTAATTTTAGGTCGTGACTTATTCGACTTTGCATTTAAAGAGTATGCTCAGCGCTGGAAATACAAGCGCCCTACTCCAGCTGATTTTTTCCGTACAATGGAAGAAGCCTCTGGTGTTGATTTAGATTGGTTTTGGCGTGGCTGGTTTTACACCACAGACCATGTAGATATCTCTTTAGATAAAGTATATCAACTACGTTTAGACACTAAAAACCCTGATATTGATTACAGCCGTTTACGTGATATTGAAGCAGACAAACCTACTTCATTATTTGTTGAGCGTAACCGCGCACAAGGTAAAAAAACATGGGTTGAGAAAAACTCTGATGTTACCGATTTTTATGACGAAAACGACCGTTTTACTGTAACCAATAAAGAACGTAACTCGTACAATAAGTTTTTAAAAGGCTTAGAGCCGTGGGAGCGTAAAACGCTTGAGCGTGCTTTAGAAGAAGATAAAAACTATTACGTTATGGAATTTTCAAACCTTGGTGGTTTGGTAATGCCTATTTTATTAGAGCTAACATATGAAGATGGCACTAAAGAAGAGCGCTATATTCCTGCTGAAATTTGGCGTCGTAATTATAAAAACGTTCAAAAGCTGATTGTTACCGATAAAAACAAACCGCTTGTATCAGTTACTGTTGACCCAGGCTGGGAAACAGCTGACGTAGATGTTGAAAACAATAACTACCCTCGTCGTATTATTCCTTCACGTATTGAAGTGTTTAAAAAGGAAAAGAGTAAAGCTAAAGTAAGTCGCGATATCATGCAAGATATTAAAACTGAGCTTAAAACTGATGAGAAGAAAGACAAAAAGGATGACGGTGAGGAGCAGCAATAATGCGCTTTTTGCTTATTATTGTTTGCCTTTTAGTTGCTGCGCCAAGTATGGCGCATCAACTAAAGTCGTCAGTTACAACCGTGCTTTTTAATAAACGAACGCATAATGTTGAATTAATGCATCGCTTTTATTTACATGATACCGAACACGCCGTAGGAACATTGTTTAAAGGCAAAATTGATATTATTAGTAATAAAGCCGACCAACAACGTTTTGCTAAGTATGTTGAATCGCATGTTGCTCTACAAACGTTAAGTGGCGAACCTTTACCACTTAGCTTTGTAGGGGCACAAGTTGATGGTAAGTTTTTTTGGGTTTACCAAGAAGCACCAATTCCTGAAAACATTGAAGGAATTAAAATGAGTAATGGCGCACTTCGTGATTTATGGCCATCTCAGGTAAATATGGTAAACGTTGAGGGCAAAGGTAAGATTAAAACTTTAAACTTTGCTCAAGATGATACTTGGCTCGAAGCCCGCTTTGAGCAAAATTAATATTTAAAACTTCCCCAACCGACGCGCACAGCAGTTGTTTATGTGCGCGTTTTCTTCATACGTTTAAACTGCGTTCATGTTTGATCTGTTATTTGTAAATTTACGTAAAATTTGTGAGTTCAATTTGTATATTTACCTTTTTTTGCGCATGATATATCAAGCACTTAAATTACTTTGTTATCAATAGATTGATAATGGTGCGTATTAATATTTAAATATAGTTAGTTTCATTTATCCCTTTGTATTTACCGGCCTAGGGCATAAGCAGTAGAGAATTTTATGTTTAAATTTCATTTAGTAATAACTAAATTCAGGGAATGATATGACTACTCAGGTTGAGGCTATTTTTGGAGTGATTTTTGATTTAGATGGAACATTGGTTTCATCAGAATTAGATTTTGCATTAATAAAGGCCCAAATAGGTTGCCCTTGCGAGCAAGACTTACTTGATTACATTGCTCAGTTGCCCTCACCGTATATGCGTGAAGAGGCAATGAATATAGTTCACCAACACGAATTAATAGATGCACAACATGCCAGTATATTACCTGGTGTGAGTGAAGCTATTCATGCTTTAAAGTCTAAAAATATTCCGATGGCGATTGTTACTCGCAATTTTGATAAAGCAGCGGCAATTAAATTACAAAATAATCCACTCCCTATCAGCACGGTTTTAACGCGAAGCGATGCCCCAGCAAAGCCAGATCCCAGCGCTTTAAATGCCATTGCTACACTTTGGAACATTAACGCCAGAAATTTACTTTATGTAGGCGATTACCTTTACGACATTCAAGCTGCGCATAATGCAAATATGCGCGCGTGTTTATACGCTCCAGAGTCAACGCCTGCTTATGCCGATCAGGCAGATTACGTTTTACATGACTTTGTTGAATTAGTGACATTAGTTGAGAGTTATTCTGAAAAAATAGAGTTATGTTAAATAGCGTACTATTAAATTTATTTAAGAATAAGTGCTACGTTATTTAAATTACAAAATAACGTTTGTTCCTAGCCCAATACGTTTTGAATTGGTAAAATACCGCAAAACGTAACGTATTCATTAGGGGCACAAAATGGGCAGAGCATTTGTAGTTCGTCAAAGTTCTATGATCAAAACAGCCAATGCAAAAACAAAAGTAAACTCAAAGTATGGTAAAGAGATTTACGTTGCAGCAAAAAGTGGCGATCCCGATCCCGAAGTAAATCAAACACTACGCCGTCTAATCGAAAAAGCTAAAAAAGACCAAGTACCCGCGCACGTTATCGATAAAGCAATTGAAAAAGCAGCCGGTGGCGCAGGGGAAGATTACTCTGTTGCCCGTTACGAAGGCTATGGTCCTGGTAATTGCATGGTTATAGTTGACTGTTTAACTGATAATCCGAACCGTACAATTAAAGATGTACGCTTACCGTTTACTAAAACAGACTCAAAAATTGGTACTCCTGGCTGCGTAGCACACATGTTTGATCATTATGCGGTACTTGGCTTTGCGGGTGATGACGACGAAATAGTATTAGAAGCATTAATGATGGCTGATGTTGATGTTAGCGATGTTGAAGCCGAGGACGGTAAAATATCGGTATTTGCACCGCCAACAGAATACTTTAAAGCTAAAACTGCCCTTGAAGACGCATTTGAAGGCATTAACTTTGAAGTAGACGAAATTACGTTTATCCCTCAAGTTAATATTGAAATTGAAGACGAAGAAGTTATTGCTAACTTTGATAAGTTTATAAATATGCTTGAAGATTGTGACGATGTACAAAACATTTATCACAATGCTATTGTAAAAAATTAGATTTAATTAGCTAAAAGCTTTAAAAAGCGTGTTTTGTGTATGCAAAACACGTTTTTTTACGTTTGAATAAATGTTAGATATTCATGTGTATTATCTATATACCTTTAAAATGCCTTAAAAGTGATGTTATTCTAATTTTAGGCGATAAAAAACCAGCTTAAAAGCTGGTTTAGCACTTAATCTGAACTTTGCTTAAGCGGTTAAAGCGTATTCGTTTTTTGTGCTTTATATTTTATACGGTAGCTATGTAGCAGTGGTTCAGTGTAACCACTAGGTTGTGTTACACCCTCCAAAACCAGTGCAAGTGCAGCTTGAAACGCTATGCTGTTATTAAGGGTTTCTTCGTTTGTTGCCATGGGTGTATATGCAGTGTCGTGCTCGTTTTGACCATCAACCACTTTGGCCATTTTAGCCATTGTTGATTTTATTTGCGCCTTTGAGCACACGCCATTTAGTAACCAATTAGCCATATGCTGGCTTGAAATACGCAGTGTTGCTCTGTCTTCCATTAGCCCGATATGGTTAATGTCGGGTACTTTTGAGCAGCCAACGCCTTGATCAATCCAACGTACAACGTAACCTAAAATGCCTTGTGCGTTGTTTTCTAGCTCACTTTGAATATCTTCTTTTGAAAGCGTTTTAGGGTCTGTCATTAGCGGCGGTGTAAGCAGGTCATTAAGGCTCGCAATAGTACGTTTAGCTATACTTTTCTGCTCGGTAAATACGTTTATATCGTGATAATGCATTGCATGCAGAGTAGCCGCAGTAGGGGAGGGCACCCATGCAGTATTAGCGCCTGATTTAGGGTGAGCTTGTTTTTGCTCCATCATTAATGCCATTTTATCTGGCATTGGCCACATGCCTTTACCTATTTGTGCTTTATGACTTAAGCCACAAGCAAGGCCAATATCGACGTTGCGATCCTCATAAGCTTGTATCCATGGTTGCTGCTTAATCTGTGCTTTTGGAAGCACAACGCCCGCTTGCATAGAGGTATGAATTTCATCGCCTGTGCGGTCTAAAAATCCAGTATTTATAAATACAACACGCTCTTTGGCTGCATAAATACAGGCTTTTAGGTTTACAGAAGTACGGCGTTCTTCATCCATAATACCCATTTTAAGCGTGTTTTTAGGTAAGCTTAGCGCTTCCTCTACTAAGCTAAATAAAGTGTTAGTAAACGCTACCTCTTCAGGGCCATGCATTTTTGGTTTTACTATATTAATACTTTGCGCGCTGGTATTTTTAATACCTGTTTTTTTATTTAGGTCGTGCAGGGCAGCGGTGGCAGTAAACATCGCATCCATAATGCCTTCAAATACCGGTTGATTGTACACATCGGTAATCGCAGGATTCGTCATTAAATGGCCAACGTTTCTAACAAACATCATGCTACGGCCTTTTAAAGTAACGGTGCCGCCATCGAGTGCGGTGTATGTTTTATCACTTTGCAGAGTGCGCTCTACAGTTTTATCGCCTTTTTTAAACGATTCAACTAGGTTACCTTGCATCAAACCAAGCCAATTTTTATAAACTTGTACTTTATCTTCTGCATCTACCGCAGCTACAGAATCTTCACAATCCATAATGGTTGTAAGCGCGGCCTCTAACACTACATCTTTTAAGCCTGCTTTATCTGCTTGGCCAATAATGTGGTGGTGATCGATATGTAGCTCTATATGTAAATCATTGTTTTTTAATAACACTACGGTTGGGTTTTGTGCTTCACCTTGATAGCCAATAAGCTGAGATGGGTCAGCTAATGTGGTTTGAGAGCTATCACGTAACGTAATTAAAAGTGCGCCATCTACTACTGAATAATTAGTGCTTTCTATATGCGAGCCATTAGTGAGCGGCAATGCTTTATCTAAAAACTGGCGAGCGTAGGCCATTACCTTAAAACCACGAACAGGATTGTAGGTATTCCCTTTTTCGGCTCCATCGTCTTCGCTTAACACATCTGTACCGTATAAAGCGTCGTATAACGAACCCCAGCGTGCGTTAGCGGCATTAAGTGCAAAGCGTGCGTTACTGACAGGCACAACCAACTGAGGACCTGCTGTAAGGGCTACTTCGGGTTCTACATTTTGGGTTTCAATTTCAAAGTTGGTAGGCTCTTTAACTAAATAGCCAATATCTTGCAAAAAGGCATGGTACTTAACGCTATCCCACGTTTTATTAGCAAGATGGTAGTCATCTATTTGCTGTTGAAGCAATTCTCGCTTTTCAAGCAGTGCCTTATTTGTAGGGGTAAGTGTTTGAACTATATGTGCAAAGCTTTGCCAAAATTGATGCTCACTTAAGTGAGTGCCTGGTAGTAATTGATTTTTAACAAAATCAGCGAGTTGTGTGTCTACGCTGAGTCCTGAATGTGTGAGAGTGTGGGACATAATTGCCTTCCTTAAACTGTCGCGATGTTGTTGTGTGCTTGTGCGTCAAGGCAACAATAACTCAAAAAGGCAATGTTGAGTGCTTTTTAGCCATTCACAAAATGTATAGCCACAATAACAACTATAAATTTACTAAATCTAGAAAAGGAGCCTAATGTTGAATCAAGCGAAACGGAGCACACACTCCTAGCCACTCTCACAACATTAAAATAATTTACACACTCGTTCGAAGGATTTTATTATGACAACATATCAACGCGAAACAGACACACTCTCTACTCTTTGCCAATCACAAGGCAGCGCATGGAAAGCTATTAACCCTGAATACGCAAGCCGTATGCGTTTACAAAACCGTTTTCGTACAGGGATTGAAATTGCGCAATACACAGCAGACGTTATGCGTGAAGATATGGCTGCATATGACGCCGACACAAGCCTGTACACCCAATCTTTAGGGTGTTGGCATGGCTTTACTGCCCAACAAATGATGATGGCTATTAAGCGCCATCAAAAAACAACTAAACGCAGCTATGTATACTTAAGTGGCTGGATGGTTGCAGCACTTCGCTCTGCATTTGGTCCGCTGCCAGATCAAAGCATGCACGAAAAAACATCGGTACCTGCATTAATTGAAGAAATTTACACATTTTTAAAGCAAGCTGATGCACGTGAACTAGACCACTTGTTTAACGATCTAGATGCAGCAAAAGCGAATGGCGGCGATGTTCAAGCTGTTATTGATAAAATAGACAACTTTGAAACTCATGTTGTGCCAATTATTGCTGATATTGACGCAGGTTTTGGTAACGAAGAAGCAACTTACTTACTGGCTAAAAAAATGATTGAAGCCGGTGCGTGTGCCATTCAAATAGAAAACCAAGTATCTGACGCCAAACAATGTGGTCACCAAGCGGGTAAAGTTACCGTTCCACACGAAGACTTTTTAGCAAAGATTAACGCAGTACGTTACGCCTTTTTAGAACTTGGTATTGATAACGGTATTATTGTGGCACGTACAGATTCATTAGGTGCAAGCCTTACTCAAAAAGTACCTGTGTCGCAAACACCAGGTGACTTAGCAAGCCAATACAATGCATTTTTAGAAACGACGCCAATTAACGGTGTTGATGACTTAAATGAAGGCGACACGGCAATGAAAATTAATGGCCAGTTATGTAAACCAACTCGCCTAGATAACGGTTTATATCAGTTCCGCGAAGGCACTGAAAAAGACCGCGTAGTATTAGATTGCATTACTAGCTTGCAGTCGGGCGCCGATTTACTGTGGATTGAAACAGAAAAACCACATGTTAAACAAATTGCAGAACTAGTGAATCGTGTAAAAGAACACGTGCCAAATGCAAAACTGGTATACAACAACTCGCCTTCGTTTAACTGGACGCTTAAGTTTCGTGAGCAAGTATATCAAGAGTGGGAAGAAGCAGGCCGTGACCTTAGTCCTTACCCAAGCCTTGGCGACAATAAAGGCCTTATGGCACCAGAAATGGATGCAACAGAACTTGCGCAAGCAGCCGATTTACTAGTGCAAAACTTCCAGCGCGATGGCGCACGTGAAGCAGGTATTTTCCATCACTTAATTACTCTGCCTACGTACCATACAGCTGCGTTGAGCACTGATATTTTGTCTGAAGGTTATTTTGGCGATATGGGTATGCTGGCTTATGTACGTGATGTACAACGCCAAGAAATTCGCCGTGAGCAAGCTTCTGTTAAGCACCAAGACCTAGCAGGGTCTAACATGGGCGATACACACAAAGAATACTTCTCTGGTGATAACGCGCTAAAAGCCGGTGGTGAAGACAACACCATGAACCAGTTTTAATTTCTAACTAGATAGTGTTACTCAAGGGCCAATAGGCCCTTTTTTATTGCTTTAAGTAAAGTTAGAACATTGAAGCATAATTACAGATCAGACTTTAACTAGGGCGTGTTGATCTTTGTGGATTGAAATTTGTTCAATCTAGGGGCGATTAAATCGCGGCGCGAGGTTTGTAACCTAGTGGGCTAAGTAAAAACCGAGCAACAAAGAGTTTATCGCCCCTAGAAAGAACCCAAAGGGCAGCGCATGTTTGGTATTTATGCTACGTTATCGCCTATTCATGGGGAATAACCACACTACATAAGCTCCGCCTTGCCTAAAAACCAAACATACTGCTGCAAATTAACCCACCAAAGTTCAACACGCCCTTGCCAAATCATGTTGGATCACTATTTAACTACCTGAGTGAATTTACAGATCAGAGTTTAACTAACCTTTCATAAAACGGCATATTTGGGGTGATTTTGCTGTAAAAAGCGTTTACAACAACTTTAAAAGGCAGGTAAGTGACTGATTTTTGCTTTAATAGGCAAACTTAGCGAATTTATAAACCGATTTTTTACTAACTTCTCTGTGCTATAAAACAAAATTTTACTAACTGATAGGCTATAAACAGTGACTCAAACCGATTTTTTACCAACTCAAGTTACAAAAAATGCTATAAACCGAAATTTTACTAACTGAAGTTTTAGCTAAGTCCGATATTTAACTGTCACAGAAGTGTAAAGGGGGTTTACAGTTTGAATACTAAGGCGGTAAATACAAAAGCCACTTATTTGAAGTGGCTTTTATTTGAGCTATAAATTTATTACCCAGAGTTTATTTAGTGTGTTTATCAAACCACCATTGAATATAAGCTACTTTAGTCATTAAGTTTGATGGGCGAGCTGTAATACCATGCGATGCATTAGGAATGCGCACCATTGCAGTATCAACGCCTTGTAGTTTTAATGCCTGATAAAACTGCTCAGTTTCTGATATTGGTGTACGGTAGTCAGATTCGCCAGTGAGCAACATAGTAGGAGTTTTAACGTTTCCAACATAACTAATAGGCGAGCGCTTCATGTAATGCTCGATGTGATCCCACGGTTTACCCGGAAACCAGTAATCAGCAAAAAACGGGTAAAAATCGGCAGTTAGTACAAAGCTGATCCAATTAATAACAGGCTTAGCAACTACAGCCGCAGCAAAGCGATCGGTATGACCTACAATCCAAGCTGTTAATACACCACCGCCAGAACCACCGGTTACAAACAATTTAGACTCGTCAATAAAGCCTTTCGCTATTAGCGCATCAACGCCAGTCATTAAGTCATCAAAATCGTTACTTGGATAATTATGATGAATAGTTTGTGCAAACTCTTTACCGTATGAATCACTGCCACGTGGGTTCATGTATAAAACCACATTTCCTTTGGCTGCAAACAGCTGAATTTCAGCGCTAAAGTGTGGACCGTAATTAGCTACTGGACCGCCATGTATTTCTAGTATTAGCGGATATTTTTTGCTGCTGTCAAATTCTGGTGGGTAAGCAATCCATCCTTGAATAGGTAACTCATCGTGACTTGATTTAATCCAAATTTCTTCCACTTTAGCGAGTTGTTTACTACCTAGTGCATCTTTATTAAGCGTAGTTAAGCGCTGCGCTTTACCGCGTTTAATTGTTGCTATATCAGCAGGGCGCTGAGTATCGGCAAGGGTAAAGGCTACTTCGCCATCTTCGCTTACATCAAAGTCACCACCAGAATAAGGGCGACCAAAGGCAACACTGCCAATTTGAGTTGTTATTATTTTACGCTTGCCGCTGCGTGGTTGATAGGCGAGGGCGGTTTGACCTTTATCTGCATAGCTAAAGTATATGCCTTTTGAGTTTGCACTCCATTTTATTTGACCTACGCTACGATCAAAATCTGGCGTTAAGCTAGTTGTGTTACCTGTTTTTAAATCACGAATATAAAGCTGAGCGTTTTCGTAGTTAGTGCGTTTATCATCGTAACCTGTGTACGCTAAGTAACGACCATCGGGCGATACTTTAGGCTGCTCGTCAGGTCCGTTTCGGTCAGTAACTTTAGTTATATTTTGTGTGGCTAACTCGAGTTGATAGATTTCACTGTTTGTGGGTTTTAGCTGGTTGTTTGTGTGCCTGTTTGCAGAAAAATAAAGCGACTTACCATCTTTACTAAAACTTACATCGCCTGCGTTATCAAATTCATCATGAGTGAGTTGTTTGGCATTACCACCGTTAGCATCTATGGAAAATAATTGGCTAAAACCTTTTTGTGTGTAACCGCCACCATCTGAACGATAATAAACATCATCAATAAATTTAGCGGGTTCTGCCCAGGTTGCGCCTTTTGGTTTGCCTGGTAAGCTCACTGGCGCTGAATTAGCGCTTGGAACAAACATGCTAAATATTAATTGGTTAGAATCAGGGCTCCATGTAATCGAACGTGGACTACTCGTTAAGTTACTAATTTTTGCCATAGCACCTGTTTTAAGCCATTTTATATATATTTGGCTGCTGCCATCGCGAGTTGATATAAACGCAAGGCGTTGACCATCAGGAGAGAGGACTGGCGAATAATCCATATGCACGCCAGAGGTTAGCGGTTGCATTTGTTTGGTTTTGTAATCAACAGACCAAATATTACCAACTTTGCGATCTGTTTTTATATCCATGCGGTTACGCACAAAATAAACAGTTTTACCGTCTTCGGTTATATCTATTTGATTGGCATATTCTAAATTAAACACGTCTTGCAGTTGTAGTGTATTTGTTTCAGCGTAGGCTAAATTGCTACAGCCTAAAATGAGGCTAAGTGTTAAAAGCTTTTTCATTTTAATCCCTGTTGTTACTTTTTTAATTTGCTAAGTAGTTATATGTTAGGGATTATTAAATTAACAGTAGGATGCGATGAAGCTCTTATTTAACTCTATGAGTTAAAGCTGTAAAGGGGGTTTACAGCTTCTATTTGAAGTTGTGTAAAAGTTTAGTTAGCTGAGTTACAAAGGGCTTTTATATCTTTTATAAGCGCTATGCCATCAGCATTGTCGCCATGTACGCATAAGCTATCGGCGTTGAGCGTTAGTTTTTTTCCAGTTCGTGTTGTCACGCTGCCATCGGATAAAAGCTGAGTTACTTGTTTTAGTAATGCAGCTTTGTTGTGAACGCTACCCTCAAGTGTTCGTGACACTAAATGCCCGTCGTCGGTGTACTGCCTGTCGGCAAATGCCTCGAGTATTAGATCAACTCCTGAGCCTTTAGCTATTTGAATGTGCTTATTGGCATTTTTAGTCGCTAAGACCATTAGTTTCAAATCTATTGGGTAGCTAGCAATTGCATTTATAACGGTTTGTAATATTTGCTCATCAGCCATCATGTCGTTATAAAGTGCGCCATGCGGTTTAACATAGCTAAGTGTTAAACCTTGTACTTTTGCCATGCCCTCAATAGCGGCTATTTGATAATGCAGGCAATTTGTAAGCTCTTTTTCGCTAAGTACCATTGAGCGCCTACCAAAGCCTTGCTTATCTGGGTAGCTTGGGTGAGCACCAATTTGTACGTTATGTTGTTTGGCAAGAGTGAGCGTGCTTGCCATTACATCGGCATCGCCTGCATGGAACCCACACGCAATATTAGCCATATCAATATGTGGCATAACGTCATCGTCTAGCCCCATTTTCCACGCGCCAAAGCTTTCGCCTAAATCACAATTGAGTTTCATATTAGTGCGCCTTTTGCGGTTTTATTGTGACAGGTAATACGCCGTTAGCCGGTGCTTCTCCTAGTAACACTTTTGCAAGTGCGGTAAAAGCAGGGCCAGATACAATATCGTTTTTATCTACATCAATATTATATGCGTAAGATGCAAGTACAGCATTTGCATAATTGCCAAATTTAGCAATGTCGTAAGGCGCTCTTAGGCTTATAAAAACAGTGCTTTTGTTTTCCTCTTTTGCCATATTTAATAATGACTCAAGTGCTTTTGGTTGCTCTGCATTATTAAGTGCAAAATTAGGATCGTCTTTTAAATCATCCATACCGCCAATTTCTACCGCACTTTGATTAGGCGTTGCATTGCCGGCTATAACTACATCAGCAGCGTGTATTTGTGTTTTAGCTTGTGCATGGTTAAACCCTTGTAGGCTGCTACAGCTATAGTTTAGTTTTTGCTGGCTGATAGCTTCAATCGCTTGCTGCATTGCCATACATTTACGCGTGTCGGGCATAATAATATGAACATTACTTCCTGCTTTTAAATTAAGCGGCAAAGTACTGTTATTATTTTTAACCTGCGTTATTGCCTCTACAGCAAGCTGCGCTTCTATTTCGCGATGTGCTGCACTGCCAATGGTTTGCTTTGCATTTATGAGCGCGGTAATAGGGTCAAAATTAGTGCTTAACCTAAATTTATTTTTAAGCGTAATTATACGCATCGCTGATTGTGCTACTTCTTGCTCGTCAAGTTGGTTTGATTTAACCGCTGCAACAAGCTCTTTAATAAGGTCATCGAGCTTGTTTAAATCATCCGGCGTTCTAATTTCAACGGGCATTAGGGCAATGTCAGCCCCAGCCGCAAACGTATTTATTACCGCTTGAGTTGGTGTGAAAAAGTTACTAATGCCAGCCATATCAAGCGCATCAGTTACTACAACACCTTGGTAATTAAGCTCACCACGTAAAATATCAGTAATGATTGCACGCGACATTGTTGCCGGTTTTATCATAGTTTTGCCATTAACACTTATGAACGTTGTGCTATCGAGGGCAGGGTATTGAATATGCGCCGTCATTATCATGCCTGGGTTTTGCTTGGCGATAATGTGCTTAAACGGTGCTAAGTCTTGCTCGTAAATAACTTCTTTTGCATGGTTTACTTTAGGCAAACCTGTATGGCTATCTACGTTTGTATCACCATGACCTGGAAAGTGCTTTAACGAGGTAATAACACCGTTGTTCTCAAATCCTGCAACCTGTGCGGCGCCTAATTTACTCACTAATGCTGGGTTTTCACCAAACGAACGTACGTTAATAACGGGGTTATCGGGGTTCATGTTTACATCAACCGTGGGCGCGTAATTTACATTGATACCCAGCGAGTTTAGTTCTTTAGCTATAACAGTTGCTGTTTTTGTCGCAAAGCTCGTACCGTGTTTTTTGTAGGTTGCGCCAATCGACATATTACCGGTAAATGAGGTGGCAACATCGCGTGGTAAACGCGCTACACGTCCGCCTTCTTGATCTATTGATATAAATAGAGGCAGCTTACTACTGGATTTACTTGCAGCTGTTTGCAATTGGCTATTAAGCGTAATTGTTTGTTCTATTGATTGGGTATTTTCAGAAAATAAAATAACTCCACCAATATCGTATTTAGCAATAGCGGTAGCAAGCTCATTAGGTAACTCGGTCATTGGAGTTCGGCATTTATTACTTGCTCCTTGCTGGCAAAAGTAGCGAAAGTCGAGTATTAACTTTTGCCCAAGTTGTTGTTCAAGAGAAAGCACGGGTTTAGCAAACGAGGATTGTAATGGCATTAAACACCCAGATAAAAAAACGATAGACGGTACAATACACTTATTTAGCAAAACACACTCCAAGGCTAAAAAGTAGATAAATGTATGCAGCTTAACTACTTTTCAGTGCAACTGCAAAGCCATACGCTAAGTGTTTTTACTAATTTAATAGGTGCTTAAGGTTTGTATTTATTAGTAACTTAATTGCATATGAGCGTTATAGTTGGCATGTAAATAAAATATATATTGTTAGGTCGAGCTTATCTTTTGAGGTTGAATTTACTGCTGTGTGTTTGGTTTTTTGACAAGGTGAGGCTTATGCAGTGTAATTATTCGCTATAAATAGACAATAACAAAATATAAAGGGAAACATGCCCTAGCTTCGTATTTTTTACGTTTTTTGCATGCAACACAGTTGCTTTCATTTACCTCTATACAGATTAAAAGTAGCAGCTTAATTTAGGCCTGTTGACACTAGGCATAGCTTGCAAGAGTACCTCAGGATTAAGCAAACTGTAACTATATAAGGTGGACAAACTCTAAGTTCAATGATGGCAGGGTGATAAAATATGCATTTTTTATAGATAGAATTTCAATAAAAGCCAAGCCAGTATGTTTCCTCTCAAATAAAATAACGTATTCAAATATACATCATGTAAACGAATGTAAACCTTTGTTTTTGCAATTAATGAAATTTAGTTAACGGTTTATTTAAGCTTGTTCATTGGCGTATTTGGAACAAAATAAATATAAAACCCTTACAAATCAGACACCAACCTCCCTTTGTAAATTGCTCTCTTTGATCATTGTATGTTTTATTAGTCTATTTAAGCACCTACTTTTTTACTTTTAAAATTACAGTATTCATAAACTACAACCAAAGCTAAAGCACACCATATTTACATTCCAATGACATGTGTTATCTTTCAAAGCAACCTTATTTATTTTAATTTAAATTCACTTAAATTTTTTAAATAAATTACCAAAAATAATAATTACATGCGTACAAAAGCGCAAGGAGTGTTCAGTGAAGACCCAAGTAGCATTAGCTGTTTCAGCAGCTCTATTAACCGTTTCGTTAAGCTCAGCAGCCGGCGGAAGCAGTGTTCATCAACAAATAGCACTTGCAAAGTCAGCAGTCGACAAAACTAAAACATCATCTACTTCAACTACTCGTGTAGCTAAAGCAGTAAAAAAAATCGTTGTTGAGCCTGATTTAGCATCTGGTGAATATACTTATATTGTTCGCCTAGCAGATCTACCGTTAGCGACCTATGATGGCAGCGTTGTTGGTTTTGCTGCTACAAGCCCTAAAATAGCAAAAAAAGAACTCTTTTCAAAATTAGCTAATAGCAAAATGAGCTCGCAACAGGTACGTAATGAATTACGTTTAGATGTTAAATCTACTGACGCGGTTCAATACACCAACTACCTTGAAGATAAACAACAAAGTTTCCTTTCTAAAGCACGCCTTTCATTAGGTAAACAAGCAAACGTTGTATATCAATACAAAAATGCATTCAACGGTGTTGCTATGCGCTTAACTCAAGAGCAAGCTGTAAAGTTAGCTGCTTTAGATGGCGTTGATTATATTGAACGTGAACGTATGGAAACAATGGATACTGACACAGGTCCTATTCATATTGGTGCCACCCAAGTATGGCAAGGCGAAGGTAATTCAGCCACTAATATGGGTGAAGGCGTTATTATTGGTGTAATTGATAGTGGTGTAAATACAGATCACGACTCATTCGCTGACATTGGCGGTGATGGTTACGACCATACTAACCCTTGGGGTGCTGGTAATTACGTAGGTGATTGTGCAGGTGACTTTGTTGAACTATGTAACGACAAATTAATTGGCGTTCGCTCGTATGCAAGTGTTACTGATAACTATGACGATGTAGAAGTTTTTGGTACTACACCGCCAGCTAAAAATGGTGAAGATTACGGCGGTCACGGCTCACACACAGCAAGTACAGCAGGCGGTAATATTTTAAAAAATGTACCGTTAATTGCACTAGAAACTGGTGTATTAGAAAGTGATGGTATCGTTAATGATACATTTTCGTTTGAACAAATATCTGGTGTAGCACCGCACGCCAATATTGTTGCTTACCAAATTTGTAGCCCTGGTAATACCGATGATAAATATACAGGTTGCCCTAGTGCAGCTATTGTTGCCGCTTTAGATGATGCGGTTGCTGATGGCGTTGATGTTTTAAACTATTCAATTAGTGGTGGTGGTAACCCTTGGGCAAGTTCTACTGAACTTGGTTTCTTAGCAGCACAAGAAGCGGGTATTTTTGCCGCAGTATCTGCTGGTAACGATGGTCCAGAAGCGTACACAACATCAAAAAATGCACCTTGGTATACTG
Source organism: Pseudoalteromonas sp. C8 (assembly GCF_011378685.1). Lineage (NCBI taxonomy): Bacteria > Pseudomonadati > Pseudomonadota > Gammaproteobacteria > Alteromonadales > Pseudoalteromonadaceae > Pseudoalteromonas > Pseudoalteromonas sp. C8. The sequence goes on along the minus strand of NZ_WTKT01000017.1, from coordinate 84,687 downwards.
TTGTTGGTGCTTCAACGCATGGTAGATCATTAGATAGCTTTGTTACATTTAACGATGAAGCGTTTGCATATTCAAACGGCACAGGTCCTATATTTACTGAAATTGTAACGGCTCCTCCTATTACGTCTTTATCTGTTGATGCAAATAATTTTGAAGGCTGTAGTGCTTTTGCTGCTGATTCATTTAAAGATGCTGTTGCTGTAATTAGTCGTGGTGCATGTGCATTCTCAGATAAAGTTGCTAATGCAACTGCTGCAGGCGCTGAAGCCGTTATTATTTACAATAATACAGATGGTGATACACGTCTTACTATGTCAGGCTTAGAAGGTACAACTATTCCTTCTGTAGCTATATCTGAAAACTCAGGTAAAGATTTATTAGATGCATTAGCTTCTACTTCAGGTACGACAATTTCTATCGACCCTGCAATCACTTTGGTTGTTGGTCAAGCTGATGATATGGCTGACTTCTCATCTCGTGGTCCTAACAGCACTACTGCTGATATTATGACTCCTTCTGTTACAGCGCCAGGCGTATCAATTTACGCGGCTTACAATGACCAAGATTTTGGTAATGATGTAACAGCCCCTTCTCCTGGTGACTTTGCCTTCTTACAAGGTACATCAATGTCAGCGCCTCATACTTCGGGTGCTGGTGCAGTATTAAAATCTGCACATCCAACATGGACACCAGATAACATTCGTTCAGCATTAATGATGACGGCTACAACCGATGTGCGTAAAGAAGACGGTTCAACACCAGCTGACGTATTTGATATGGGCTCAGGTAGTATTCGCGTTAATTTAGCGACTAATACTGGTCTTATCATGGATGAAACGTTTGGTAACTACATGAAGGCAAACCCTGCAACGGGTGGCGTTCCTTTATCACTTAACATTCCTTCAATGACAAATACACAATGTATTGATACATGTACTTGGACTCGTACATTTACAGCAACTAAAGATGCGAACTGGACTGCAACTCCAGTATCAACATCTAATAATATGTCATTAACTGTTTCACCAACTAGCTTTGATATTGAAGCAGGCGAAACACAAACCGTAACTGTAACTGCTGATGTAAGCGCATCTGCTGCAGATGTATGGAACTTTGGTAGCCTTGAACTAACTTCAGCCGGTTTACCAGATGCTCATTTGCCTATTTTAGTGCAAGTAGCTGAAAGTAATTTACCAGAAGCATTATCAATAGCGGCATCTCGCTCAAGCGGTACTTATACATTCACTGATTTAATGTCTAAAAGTTTGAATAATATTGAAGTTGGTGTATTTGATAAAAGCTCTAACTTAGTTGAACCACAAACAGTATTTGTTGAAGATGGTGGTTTAGACTTTGTAGTACTTACTTTTGATGAAGTTGTACCGAATGTAGTATTTAGTACTTCATCAGCAACAGCGCCGGACATTGATTTACGAGTTTTAGATAGCGAGTTTAATAACATTGGTAGCAGTGCTGGTCCTAACTCAAACGAGTCATTAACATTCCTTAATTTACCAGCTGATACTTATTACATTGTAGCAGACGGTTACACTGCCTCAGCACCAGGTGCAACAGATGAAGTTGTAATTAGTGCAGTATCAATCTTAACAAATGACGAATCTAAAAGTGACACTGTTAGTGCTGCCGTTGAAGAAAGCAATGGCTCGTTTGACCTAACAGTTGCATGGTCTGATAACAGCGGTAGTAGCTCATTACTGTCATTGAAATCAGGTGATGGTTCTACAGAAGTTCAAATCCCATTAACAGTATCGTTTGCTAATGATGAAGTAACTGAAACTGTATCTACTGAGTTAGCTGCGGGCAATCAAGAAATGATCGCAGGTAAAGCGCAATCTGTAAGTTTTGATATAGAGCCAAACTTTACCAATGCAGATAAAGTTTATACATTAAAAGCAATGGTTACCGAAGGTCAAGAAATTGCTAATGTAACTAATGATGGTGTTGTAAGCGGAAATACTGCTGAGTGGACTATTACTCGTAAGGCTGGCGAATCAACTGAGTTGCTATCTGTAGGTTTTGATTTAATTCCTAGAGAAGTAGGAACTGAAAAAGAGCTAACACTTACAAATACGATTGGCGATAGTACTGTTTCATCTACTTATAGCTTTGGTGTTAATGAAGCTGCACCTGTTGCTGTAATTACAGGTACTTCAAGTACAACTGAAGGTGATGTTGTTATATTTGATGGTTCTGAATCAACAGATGCAAATAATGACGAACTAACTTATACGTGGACTCAGTTATCTGGTACACCTGTTACTATTATTTTATCTTCGGCTTCTGAAGTTAAATTTAATGCACCTAAGGTATCAAGCGATGAAACTATCTCGTTCCAACTAGAAGTTAGTGATAGCAAAGGTAATACAGATACAGCTGTTGCATCAACGTCTATTATTAATAAGAGCTCAAGTGGTTCATTTGGTTGGTTAATGGCCTTGCTTACACCATTGCTGTTCGCACGTCGTAGAAAAAATAATTCGTAAGATTAAATACGTACTATAAATAAAAACCATTAGTTTCATTTGAATCTAATGGTTTTTTTATTACTTTCTGGAGGATAAAAAATGGCAATGCTGGAATATATTATTTATCACGCCATACCCTAACGCATTGTCGCTAAATTGAACAAACCAACTTAATTAAAAACACTTAAACGGGTATAATACCTAACTTCGTATAATACGCGCTGAATTTGAGTGCTTTGGAATGCAGCTTTGCTATATAAATTACTACCCGCTTTAAATTTAAGATTTCTTATATTGCTACTCGCATTCTCTGCAGCACTGAGCACATTGATAGGGAGTTTTTATTCTACCTATCAGGTTCAAAAAGAGCAGTTAACATCATATACGCTAAAAAGTAATTTAGCCTATGCACAAAAATTAGCCTCCGCAACTGATAACTTTTTAAAGTCTGCGCTTCAGCAGCTTGAATACTCAGCTAAAATTATTGAGCAATCACCAAATAACTCCAAATTATTAAACGATGAAGCCATTCGTTTAAATCATCAAACGGATAGCTTTAACTCTGTTGTGATTAATTTACATGGTGTAGTTGCAGCGACGTCGCCTCACTTTGAAAGTTTAATAGGCCAACAAATACAGTCTCCGGGAGCAATAGAAGCACTAAAAGAAAAACGCCCATTAATTAGTGAGCCTTATTTATCGGCAGCTGATAATTTAATTGTTTTTATTTCGCACCCGCTATTTGATTCTGAAGATAAGTATTTAGGTTATATTGGGGGCTCTCTTTATTTAAAAGAGAAAAATATTTTAAATGAGCTTTTAGAACAACATTACTACAAAGGTGGTTCGTACCTTTATGTTGTTAGCTCAAATAAGCGCATTTTATATCACCCAGAACCTGCCAGAATCGGCAACGTTATTGCTAACAATGCTGTGATTGACGCTGTTATAGATGGCGAAATAGGCACTTCAACGGTTATTAATAGCTTAAATAAGCCGATGCTCGCAGGCTACGCACCCATTACTTTATCTAAATGGGGAATAGTGGCGCAAAGACCATTAGAATCAACGCTCTCTTCGCTAGATACATTAACTATTGAAGTCATTGAACAAACAATACCTATGGCATTAGTCACATTTATTTTTATTGGTTTATTCGCACACTTTATAGCAAGGCCGCTAAAGCGATTAGCCGATAACGCAAATACACTCGATGATCCAAAAAGCTTAGAAAAACTTGAAAGCGTGAAGTCGTGGTATTTTGAAAGTCAAAAACTGAAGTTAGCGATGTTAAGAGAGGTTACTTTATTACAAGCACAAATAGGTGTGCTACGCCATGACTCACAAACAGATCCCTTAACAGATACGCATAACAGAAGAAGCTTAAACGGCCTACTTAACCAGCTTATGCTAAAGCAAACCCCATTCGCTATATTAGAAATTGATATCGACTTTTTTAAACGTGTTAACGATACTTTTGGACATGATAAAGGCGACGAAACTTTAGTTTCGCTAACAAATATAATTAAAAAACTATCAAGAAGAGACGACATAGTATCAAGAATCGGCGGTGAAGAATTTGTTCTTGTGCTACCAAATGAAAACAGCAAAAGTGCCTATAAAATAGCAGAGCGTTTACGTAAAACAGTAGAATCGACAGAAATAAACACCATTGGAACAATCACTATTTCTATAGGTATTGCAACCTGGCCTGAGCATAGTACTGATATTGCCCAAGTATATAAATGTGCCGATAAGGCGCTATACCATGCTAAAGAGCATGGTCGTAACCGATGCGTAGTGGCCGATATTAGCTAACCACAGCTTTGTTAAGTAATACTCTGTATTACCTTAAATTGATAAATACTTTACACAGAGTGCATGAGTTTATTAAGCCAGCCATCTGCTTTTGATGGCTTGTAAATCATTACTATGCCTTTGCTATAGTGACTGTTAACCCCCTTTACAGTTATTTTAGTAAACCCTAAATCGTCAATCACAAAATTTGATAAATACGCTAATCCCAAAGCAGTTTCACTACCAAACTAACCTTTTAAAATCAGTTATATGTTGAAAAGCTAACGACAAATAAAACACAAAAAATGCATTTTCATTAGTTAAAATAACGCAGCAATAAGGCTTGGTAATTCATAAAATACAAAGTAATCGTTAAGCTTAGTGCCGCTTACTAGGGGGAAGTATAACGGGGAATTAGAGTGCGACAGCGCAATAAATACAACGCTTGCAAGTAAACTAACGGCATGTTTTAAAAACGCCCCCAGCTATTTAAAAACCCTTTACCTGAATATACTCACCATTAAGTAATTTGACTTGAGTAAATATGTGGCAGGCAAACGCTGCATACCCATGCAGCGTTTATTGCCATTTGTTTAGCCCTAATTAAAACTGATAGCTTACCCTTGCTGAAAAGTTACGCCCAGGTTGGGTGTATTGGCTAAAATCAGCACTTTGCGATTGACCTGCAATCAACTCAAAAGGTACATATTCTTTATCGAGCAAGTTAAGTATCCCTACATTTAACTGCCACGCTTGCCATTCGTAATTTGCGTATAAATCAACAACGCCGTAACCATGCCCTTGCGTAGTTTTATCATCGTTTGCATCAAGTACTACATCCGATTGCGATTTAGCTAAACGCAACGCAGCGGTCCAGTTAATATTACCCAGCTCTGTACTTAACAATATTGAGCCATTTAACGGACTAATGCTGGTAAGTGGCTGATCAGTTTCTTTATTTTCACCATCAACGTAGGCTACGTTTGCCTCAAGTAGTATATTTTCAGCGACATACATGGCAATTCCGGCTTCTACACCGCTTATTTGTGTTTCGCTAATATTTTGATATTGATACAAAGTTTTGTTTACGCCAGGAATGTACGTTGACTCAACACCCACTACTGCAGTTTCAATAAAGTCATCGAATGCTGCATAAAAAGCACTTAAGTTTACGCTAATATCGCTGCTGGCGTATCTTAGCCCAAGCTCAAATGAGTCGCTGCTTTCTGGGTCTAAATCGGCGTTTGGTAATATTTGATAAAACGGCTCAACACCGTGGCTTTGATAGGCTTGGTCGTGTGGTGGTATTTTAAAGCCTCGTACGTATTGCCCGTACAACGATAAGTTATCATCCACTTGGTATATAACACCTAGCTTAGGCGAAAAAGCAGAATCGGTAATATCGTCAAGCTCTCGTTCGAGGCGTTTGATTTTCTGAACAGGATTTTTTTTGCTTTAGGGGATGTAGGCATAGTTCTCTTAGGTGATCGAGTCAAATCCATCTTACCGTGTTTTCTTAGCCAAGTAAGCACGGTTGAACGACCTTGTATGCCATAAATTTTTTGGGCTTGTTTGTAAGTCATATCGCCTTTTTCTACAGCATCAACAGTTTGTAATTTAAAGCCTAATGAATAATCTCGTTGTGTTCGTTTGAGCGGTGTATTGTTTGACTTGGTCATAATAAGTCCTAAGTGTGTAAACACATTTCTGGACGAGACATAAAGTACAAAAAGGTCGCTGTACAAATACTGCGACCTTTATTTTTAAGTTTAATATTAAGTTCAAGACAGCTTAATAAGCGCCTGCGCTGTAAATAAGCTCGTAGCTGTGGCTGTAAATCTCAAGGATGTTACCAAACGGGTCTTCCATGTAGATCATGCGATACGGCTTTTCACCCGGGTAGTAATAACGAGGGGCTTCCATACGTTTTTTACCGCCAGCTTCTACAATACGCTCAGCTAAACCTTCTACATCAGGGTCTTGAACACAAAAATGGAAGATGCCTGTTTTCCAATATTCAAAATTGTCTTTTGGGTTTTCTTGGTTTTTAAATTCGAAAATTTCGACACCAATACGATCCCCTGTAGATAGGTGCGCTATTTTGAATTTTTCCCACTTTTCGCCAAATACTTCTGTGCACATTTCGCCGATTGGGCTTTTGTCTTCGGTAATTAAAGTCGGTTCCATTATGGTGTACCAACCCATAACCTTAGTGTAAAACTCGACTGCTTTTTCAACGTCGGGAACCGAAATACCAATGTGCGAAAAACTACGTGGATATGTATGACTCATAATGCTTCCTCTTTAACTTGTGACTTATCTTGTGACTAGTTGATGGAGTTAGTTTACGAATCGACCAACATTAAGTAAAATTATCATTAATCATCATTTTGAGTACGTTTTGTAATGATAAATCCAACATGGTTAAATACGTTTTGTACTTTGGTTGAGGTAAATCATTTTACCCAAACAGCTGAACGCCTTTATATGACCCAATCTGGTGTAAGCCAGCACATTAAAAAGCTAGAGCAACAAGTTAACTGCGCTTTACTTGAGCGCCATGGTAAGCAGTTTTCGCTTACCCCTCAGGGCCAAAACTTGTATCAGCAGGGCAGCCTACTTCTTAAAGATTGGCAGTTTTTAGAACAACAATTAAAAGATGATTCGCCGTACAGCGGAGCGGTAAAGATTCAATCTCCGGGCAGTTGTGGTTTAAAGTTTTATAATCAATTATTAGCACTGCAATCTGAGCATAAAGAGCTGATTATTGATTACCGCTTTGCGCCCAATGTAAGTGTTGAACAAGCTGTAGCAAACCATAGTGCCGACATCGGGTTTTTAACTCAAGCTCCAACATTTAGCGAACTAACCAGCCATAAAATAAGCCAAGAGCCACTACTACTTGTAACGCCTGCAGGTATAAACATGCCTAATTGGCAAACCCTGTGTGAGCTAGGGTTTATTGCTCATCCCGATGCAAGCCATCATGCGCAGCTACTACTAAGCGAAAACTACAGTGAGTTTGAGCATATTGACCAAATAAGACGTACGGGATTTTCTAACCAAATTAGTTTAATACTAGAACCTGTAAGCTTAGGACTGGGTTTTACGGTATTACCTGCTCATGCTGTTGGCGCATTCAATAAGCCCGCGCTTATTAAAACGCATCATTTAGAATGTCCGGTTAGTGAATCTATTTATGTGTGCCATCATCGAAATAGGCCGTTGGCAAAACGTATGAATACAGTAATTGAGCTAATAAAGGCGGGAGTAAATAGTTAAAACGTAAACCCCCTTTACACCCACGGCACTTAATACCATAAGCAAAAGGGGGTACAGAAAATTAGTTAACGCTTTCTAATTTTGCTTTTAAATCGAGTAAATCGGTTGCAATAGTATTTGGCTGTATTTCCCACGGATCGAAGATTGAGTCTTTAGATCGTTGAATCCACGCCGCGCGCATGCCGTGCGATATGGCACCGGTTACATCAAACGGGTTGCTTGATACAAGCCACGTGTTTGCGCCTGTTGAATTGGTTTCGCGTAAAAAGTGGCTATAAACCCCAGGGTTTGGTTTAAAGGTTTTAACGTCGTCGGCACTTACTACCCCTTCAAAAAGCTCACTAATGCCAGCGGTTTCTAATAAGGTATGAACTGCGTCGGCAGCGCCGTTTGAAAATGCAAACAAACGGTAATCCTTCGCTTTTAATTGCTCAAGGCCTGCTTTTACATCGTCGAACGCAGGAAGCGTTTTATAAAGCTCTAGCAGTTGCCCTTTTTGATCTTCACTTAGCTCGGTTTTGTGCGCTAAGCAGGCGTAATCGAGTGCGTGTTTTGTACATAGCGAAAAGGGAATATAATTTTGCATTAATCCACGTCTAAATGAATACTCTAATTGCTTTTCGCGCCATGTATTTGAAAATGCTTGGGCGTTATCGCCAATCATGTCGTCGAGTAAGGACAGTACGCCGTGAGTGTTTATTAGCGTACCGTATACGTCAAATGCAAGTGTAGTTGCCATGTTTGCTCCGCAATAAAATAAATTAAGTTGGTTTTAGAGTACTTGCTTACAGCTTAACTTAATTTGAACGAACGCTCAAATTAATAAAACTTATAAGCATCGAGTGCTAAAATATCCATTTCTATATCTTCATGTATTTTTTTTGCTTTACCGTCACTACTTCCAAGCGCTGCAAAAAGAGGTAAAAAGTGCTCCTGGGTAGGGTGATTAAATAAAGCATGGGGTGCTTCATTTAAATAGTTAAGTAACGCTTGGGTGTTTTGCGCTATTAATTTTTGCTCAACCCAATGAGTAAACTCATTAACCATTTGAACACGATTAGGTGTAGCAGGGCTTTTAAATATTTCACGTAGATTGTGACTAATACCGCCGGAGCCAATAATTAATACGTTATCGCTGCGCAGTGGTGCAAGTAACTGCCCGTATTTATACATCGCCTGAGCGCCTAAACGCGTGTTAATAGACACCTGAACAATGGGAATATTAGCTGTTGGGTACATTAAGCGCAGCGGGATCCACACACCATGATCCCACCCTTGATCTGCATTTTTCACCGTTTTAATCCCCGCTTTGTAAAAGTACTCACTAATAGTATTAGCAAGCTTAGGGTCTCCTGGTGCGGGGTATTGAATTTCATACAGGGGCTTGGGGAAGTTATAAAAGTCGTGAATAGTATGCGGCGCATCTCCTGATGTAATAACTATATCGTGCTCTTCATCAAAGTGGGCAGAAAACACCACAATAGCACGAGGCTTACTAAGCGTTTGACCTAATGATGCAAAAAAATCTGACGTAGCCGATTGCTGAACAGCCATCATTGGCGAGCCGTGAGATATAAATAAAGCAGGCTGAGTCATACTAAAACCTTAAACAAATAAACGTGTTATAAACACTATATAAGTTTCTAATTTGACGATAAATATGATACTTATTTATACATTATCAACAAAGCATTGTTAAAAAATGGATAAGCTCACCACCATGAAGACCTTTTTAGCCGTTGTGCAAGAAGGCTCGTTTTCAAAAGCGGCCGATAAACTCGATATTTCGCCGCAGTTAGTCAGCAAATATATTTCTGCATTGGAAGATAATCTACGCACGCGTTTATTACATCGTACAACGCGAAAAGTAAGTGTTACAGAGGCTGGAAATCAATATTATCAGCGTTGTCAGCAGGTGGTTATTGATATTGAAGACATGGAAAACTCACTAAACAACTTAAGCGAAAATGTATCGGGTGTGCTTAGTATTAGTGCGCCTATGTCGTTTGGTACTAAGCATTTAGCAGGTTTGTTGGTTGATTTTCAAAAGCAGTATCCAAATTTAAAGTTAGATTTACGGCTCACAGACCAATATGTAGATATAGTAGAGCAGGGTATTGATATTGCTCTGCGCATTGGTGTATTAAAAAACTCAACATTGATAGCTAAAAAAATTGCACCTATACACCTAGCGGTGTTTGCATCACCCGACTATTTAGAACGCCATGGCACGCCACAAACGCTTTTAGATTTACAGTCACATAATTATTTACGCTATTCCCACAGTGAGCCCACAAAACGACTATTTGGAGTTAATGAGTTAAAAAGCGAACTAAAGCTTGAAAGTAACTTTGTGGCTAACAATGGTGATTTGCTACTAAATACAGCCATTGCGGGTGGTGGTATTGCTATGCAGCCAACATTTATAGCAGGGGAAGCACTGGCTCAAGGTAAAGTAGTGCGCATTTTAAAAGACTATGAACCCGAGCCAATGGGGCTTTACATGGTGTATGCAAACAGACAGTTTTTACCCAGTAAAGTACGTGCGTTTGTTGATTTTGCAAGTGGCTATTATGGCGATACACCTTACTGGGATTTAGCGTAATAAAAAGTAAACCGCCTAACAGGCATTATATAAAAAGCTAAATTTTTAAAAAATTCCGTAGTAAATTTCTTAGTACTTTAAACACCTCTTGATTACTGTGTTGCTGATGCTGTAATACATCAACATTAGCCAACCAACCCATTTCTTCAAACTCAAGAGGAAGTTTAACCAGCTCACCACTTTGTACTGCATCTACAGCTACATGGTTTGGTAATAAGCACCACCCGTTACCTTGTATTGCTAGCTCGAGTAATACAAAGTAATTATCGGCATACCAAATCTCTGGGCTAATTTTTAGCTGAAAGCTACTTGTTTGCGTATTGCGAGAACGAAGAAGAAGTTGTCGATGTAGCCGAAGGCCATCCATATTTTCACATCTGATCCCCGCTAAAGGGTGCGATTTAGCAACATATAAATCAAATTTTACTGATCCAATACATTCATAGTCTAAGTAACTCGGTATATTTAATTCACTAAAAATAATACCCGTTATAGGCTTTTCGCTGTTTAGCATGTCAATTATGTCATGGCTGGATGCACTTAAAAACTCAAGCGATACGTAAGGATACTTACTTTGCAGCTTGCTAATAATACTCGCGATAGTTTTAAACGGGATCCCTTCGTCAAGTGCGATAGTGATTTCGGTTGGTGTTTTTTCGTTTAGTGCTAATGCAGAGTTTGTTAATCGCTGGTGTTGATTAAGCACGGCCCTAGCCTGGGGTAGTAACTGTTTACCGGCTTCGGTTAATTGTGGATAGCGCCCTGTGCGCTCAAATAATGTCGCATTACAGTCTATTTCTAAATTAATAATATGCTGGCTTATTACCGACTGCGCTTTACTTAAACCGCGCGCAGCAGCTGAAAACGATCCAGCTTCAACGGTAGCCACAAATGCTTGAAGCTGTTCAACACTAAACATATCGCTTTTCCCGATACTAAGTAACTAACACATATCTTTATAATGAATGAAAATACAGCCATCGTCATCAACTTAAGAAGTTATTTATATATGAACACAGCAGAACGTATTTTTCAGGCACTAATATTTGAGATGATAGCATTATCTTTTGTTGTACCTGCATCATCTTATTTTGGTGGGTTTGCAACAGGAAAAATGGCAATAGTAGGTATTGGTTTATCAATCTTCGCCATGCTTTGGAATTACATTTACAACATAGTGTTTGATAAAATAGTTGGGCATAACCGAATCGAGCGAGGTTTAGTAACCCGCATTACGCATGCATGTGGCTTTGAGCTGGGTATGGTGGTTATAACGCTGCCAATACTTGCTTGGTATTTAAATATTACATGGCTAGCCGCTACAGCATTAGAAGCTGGCTTTTTAGTTTTTATACTTATATACACGTATATTTTTAATGTGTTGTACGATAAGTACCAACCTTACAAAAAATGGGTTAATAAATCGCAATGTGCTTGATATTTTTAAGTTTATAAAAGCAAAGTTGTGGGGTATTGAGATCGTTTTGGCAAAAGAGCAATGGCAATAAATAACGGTAAACGTGGTTTTTAATTAAACCAATTAGCACTGCTCAATTGACTAAGTAGTGCTAATTTACTACTTGTACAATTTACCGGCTAACTGTAATGGGGGTTTACAGTAACTTTTTACTTTATATATTTAGCTCTTTCGATATGTTCCACACGCTCTCACCACCTGGATGAAGCGCTGCATGATACCGATATGCGTAATATGTAATAGGCACGTAATATGTAATAGGCACGTAATATGTAATAGGCACGTAATAATGCTTTTGACTACCTAATAACTAAGTTTAAAAACTTCGTTTTTAAACGCCAGCAAGCTGCGCTTATACAAATGCCCAACAATCAATGTACTTACTACTAAGCGTTGCTTGAAAATCAACCTCATTAGCTATAACGAGGTGTGCCAAGCAAATGGCACACCTATTTTGTTATGTGGGTATGGGGGCGTTTTCTGCAATAAGCTGTTTAGATTTCAATTCACTCCAAAATTCGCTTGGTATGGTAACTTTCATTGAGGCTACATTAGCTTTAATTTGCTCTGCCGTGCGTGCGCCAGGAATAATTGAGGATACCGTTGAAGGCGCCTCTGCGAATTGCAGTGCAGCTGTTTTAATATCAATCCCATGTTTAGATGCAATGTCGTTTATTGCATTAAACTTTTGCTGCATAGGCCCAGGAATTTTAGGTGAATAATTAAAGCGGTTACGACCGGCTAAAAAACCACCATTAAGCGGAGCACCAATGACTGCTGAAACACCTCGTTTATCAAGCATAGGAAAGGTTTTATCAAGTGCCTGCTTATGATCTAAAATTGAATATTGCAGCGCTAGTAAGCAAATATCAGGGTCTGACATATCAAGCGCTTTATAAATAGCATGAGGTGTATTTACTCCAAAACCCCAGCCTTTAATTATTCCTTCATCACGCATTTTAGTTAACTCAGGAATAGCCCCTTTTGCTGCCTGATCAAAATACTTAAGCCAATCATCTCCCATATCACTATTTTGCGGTGATAAATCGTGAATATAAACAATATCGAGTGAAGCTACTCCAATACGATGCAACGTGTCTTCTATTGAACGGCGCGTACCTGATGCAGAGTAATCATATTTATAATGAAAAGGTGAGTGATCAGCCCAATGCCAGCTATTTTCTAGAGGCTCTGCTGAAGGAGTAAGAAGGCGACCTACTTTTGAGGATAAAACATAATCTTCACGCTTTTTGTTTCGAAGTAAATCACCGAAGCGCCTTTCACTTAAACTCAAGCCGTAAAAAGGTGACGTATCAAAATGACGAATACCAGAATCCCATGCTGCATTTAGCATTGTTAAAATTTCTGCATCGCTTGATATAGTATTAAAGCCATTCCCAGCGGCAAGACCGCCTAAGCCCATTCTGGATTCAGGCCGGTAATGCTTAGCGTTAGTAACATCGTTTGTGGGCAGAGCAGCGCTTTTATCTATTGCTCCTTTAGTTTGCATAACACTGCCGTTAGACATTTTTACTTTTAATTGTTCAGCCAAAGCTGAAGCACTAAAAATAGAGCCTAAACTTAAAGCAGCGCCTGCTTTAATAAAATTTCTGCGAGATACCATGTAACTATTCTCCTTGAGTAAGGTTAAATATCTACGCTATAAACTAGTATAAATACCAACCAAACTCAAGCGGGAGAAAAACAATAAATATCAATAATTTCAATAAGATGGTTAAATTAACAAACGCTGAACGCGCACTTTAATTAACATTTTAGAATGATTATTTTCTTTACTCGTACAGTACTTTAACATGCACAAAATAGTGCACTATAATAGCTTGATAAAAAAGCAAACTTCCAAATTGGTGCACGCCTTAATACTCATTTACACAACATAAAAATGGTTACATTTATTCAAGTGTAAAAATTAGTAAACAAAACCGGAATACATAAAAAGAGTGAATACCAAAGCTTAGTTAATCTCTCTAGCAAAGCGATTGCGGTAACGCTTAGTTAATTTAACCGAACGTAGCTGGTCGCTAATTAAAGTAAATATTGGTGAAGCGTTCGTTTTTACAGGTTTGCCTTGGCCTAAACGGCGTATTTGCCTTTTTACCAGTGCCATAGTGGCAAGCCCTGCAAGGGTTTTATCTTGCCAAGTAACACTGGGTAATACGGCTAGTTGCAGTGGCTCATTTTGCCATTTGTTTGGTAAATTTGGTTGGTATGCAAGCGCAGTGGCAATACCCACGAGGGCCACTCCACTTTCAATCACGTTGTTGGCAATAGATAAGCGACTAATGCCGCCGGTGGTCATTATTGGAATTGATGAGCGGTGGCTAATCGCTTTAGCAAACTCTAAAAAGTATGCTTCGCGGGCAAGTGTGCGTTCGTCACCTGTTTTACCTTGCATGGCAGGGGCTTCGTAACTACCACCCGAAAGCTCTACAAAATCAACATTGAGTTCATTCAATAAATCCACTACAACTTGCGCGTCACTGGGTTCAAACCCACCACGTTGAAAATCTGCAGAGTTTAACTTTACCGAAACCGAAAGGGTGGGGGAGCAAGCTGCTTTAATACTGCGGGTTATTTCGAGAAGTAAACGGGCTCTATTTTGTAAACTTCCCCCCCATTTATCGTCGCGCTTATTGGTAAGTGGCGATAAAAACTGGGCAAGTAAATAGCCATGCGCTGCATGTATTTGTACGCCATTAAAACCGGCTTTTTCAGCTTGTAGTGCAGTTTGCGTAAAGCGGGTAATAACATCGTCAATGTCGGTTTGCGTCATTGCCTTTGGTACGCCAAATAAGTGCGAGTGCTTACCCATATTAAGTGCAACACTTGACGCTGATAGAGCCTTTCCACCCATTTTTTTAAATACTTGCCTACCAGGGTGATTAATTTGCATCACCACTTTGCAATTATTTTGCTTTGATAAACGAGCAAGCTCTGCAAAGGCAGTAATATCGGTACTTTGCTCAAGCACTAGGCCACCTGGGCCTGTCATCGCTAAATGATCAACCATTACATTGCCAGTAATAATTAGCCCTGTACCGCCTTTAGCCCATGCGCTATAAACATTTTTAAGTGCTTGGGAGGGCGTTTGGTCCTCTTGTGCTAGGTTTTCTTCCATAGCGGCTTTGGCAATACGATTTTTTAATACTAAACCACTTGGCAAGGTAAAGGAGGTAAACACAGGGTTGCGCATAATTATTGGCTAATTAAATTGACATTAAAACAACTATAACCTTAAAGTTAGCTTGAAGGTCAACCTACTAAGTTTATGTAAAGTGGAGTTATTATTAGTTATGAAAATAGGCGAACTTGCAAAACTTACCAACATACCTGCCAGCACTATTCGTTTTTACGAAAGCAAAGGGTTATTAGCACCAACCACTCGCAGTGCTAATGGTTATAGGCTTTACACCCAACAAAACTTAGAAAAACTGCAATTAATTAAATTTTCACAAAGCTTGGGGTTTTCACTCAACGAAATACCTTTATTACGTAACGAAAACGGCGAGCTAAACCACACAGTAATAATCGAACGTTTAGAAAAAAAACAAAAAGAAGCTGACATTTTGATTGAGCAAATGCAGAAAAAGTCACAGCGTATTGGCAGTTTAACTGCGTTACTAAACTCTTATTGGGATAAAGGCGAATGCCTGCCAGAAAGTAAATTAAATGGATTACTAGAAGTGATGGATTACAAATAAACTAATACAGCTTATTCAGGGCCTGTTTATCTTTTGAGGTTAAATTTGCAGCGACTGTTTGGTATTTAGGCAAGGCAGAGTCTATGTAGTGTGGTTATTCCCCATAAACAGACGATAACGTAGTATAAATGCCAAACATGTGCTGCCCTAAGGGTTCTGCCTAGGGGCAATTTACTCTTTGTAGCTCGGTTTTTACTTATTATTACATGGATGTAAGCCATTAGAATAACGCAGGAGCAGTTATCGAGCCCACTAAATTACAAACCTCGCGCCGCGATTAAATAGCCCCTAGATTGAACAAATTTTATCCTGAGAGGTCAACAAGCCCCAGTAAGCTGTATTTTATTTATGTTACTTAAGCTTTTTAATGCCAATTAACACACAGATGGCACCGCCAATAATACCCGCCCATGCTTCTATTGGTGTATCACCACTAAATGCGCGGCTTAACTGCGAAGCCGCCGCATCATAAACGTCATATCCCCACATAATTAAAGCGATACCTATAACGATTAAAACAATACCTATAATCTTATTATTCATAAACACCTCTGGTTTCTAACGTACATTATTTAACATACTTAATTGAAAACACTTAATAAATCTAATCAAGCTCTAGCTGCGCACGTTCAACGCTCTCACTAGGTAACTCTTTTTGTACCGATACACCAAGCTCTTTAAACTCTGATGCTTGTTTAATTAAATTACCTTTACCGCGGTATAATTGCGAGAACGCTTTGTCGTAACTTTCTTTCGCTTTATCAAGCTGCTTACCTACGCCTTCCATACTTAATAAAAAACCATTGAGCTTGTTATAAAAACGCTCAGCCCGATTTGCCAGCTCTTTTGAGTATTTGGTTTGCTCTTCAAAACGCCAAAGCTGTTTAACAATATTTAAACTAGTAAGCAGGGTAGTAGGTGTAGCTACCAGTATATTTTTTTCGATTGCTTGTTGGTAAATATCACTTTGATATTTAAGTGCTTCTACAAAAGCTGATTCTATTGGTACAAACATAACCACAACTTCAGGCGAATTAAGCCCTGGTAAACGGTCGTACGATTTACTCGCAAGCTCATTAATACGTGCTGTAACGGCGTTTACATGCTCTTTAATTGCTTGATTAGCATCTAGCTCATTTTCAGCGTTCACATAGCGTGTATAAGCATTTAATGATGTTTTAGCATCAATGACTAAGTGGCGGCCTTGTGGTAAGTAAACAACTACATCAGGGCGTAAGCGGCCATCTTCAGTGTTAAACGACACTTCGCGCTTATAATCAACGCCAGCACGTAAGCCAGCGCTATCTAAGACGTTTTCGAGCATGAGTTCGCCCCAATTACCTTGGGTTTTCTTTTGCCCTTGTAGCGCGTTGCTGAGCTTGTCGGCTTGATCTGTTATAGCTTGGCTTTTAGCTTGCAAATGCAATAGCTCGGTTTTAAGCGCGGTTCGTTGTTTTATGTCTTCAACATGTATTGATTCCATTTTTTCTCTAAAGCCTTTTAGCTCGCCTTGAACCGGTTTTAATAATTGTTCAATGCTTTCTTGATTTAAGGTTTTAAAGCTTTGTGATTTTTCTTCTAGAATCTTATTGGCTAGGTTTTCAAATTCTTTTTTGAGCATATTTTTACTTTGCTCAATTTGCGCGAGTTGCTCGGTAAAGCTTTGTTGTTTTTGCTCGAGGGTGGTGCGCATATTATTATATTCAACATCGCGTTGATTATATTGCTCACGAAGCGCTGCAAGCTCGCCTTCGGCTTTACGCCAAAAGTGATTGTATTGAATGCTTTGTTTTTCTTGTTCGCTAAAACGCGTTTTAAAATGCTGGGCTTCATCGCGCTGTTCTTGGTGAGTATGTTCTAGCAGTTCGTGATCTTCTTGCAAGGCACTATATTGCAGCTCTTTATTATCAAATTGATTTTGTAATAGGGAAAGCTGTTGCTGCTGTTCGCTTATTTGTAGATGTAGCTTTTTGCGAAGCTGTGTTGATACAACGCCGTAAAATACAACGCCTAACGCAACACCAGCACCGGCGCTTAGCCAATCAATATTAGTGAGTACTTGAGTGAGCATAAAATAAACTTATAAAATTTAGAGACATGCCATCATAACCAATAACACGCAATAGAAGTAGGGGAGCAAAGAAATTACAGACATAAAAAAACCAGCTCAAAATAAGCTGGTCAAATATTACTAAATTAAGTAATCAAAGGGAAAATCAACATGTGCCCGAGTAAGCTGCAACTTAAATACATAATCACCAAAATAACTAATATTACTGGGTGAGGCTATATAACAACAGGCATTAGAGTAGACCGGAAAACAAAATAATTAATTCAAATTAATTTACGAAAGATCATTTATTTTTATTCGGGTTGATTTAAACAAATCAAATTATGCGCATAAAAAAAGCCAGTTCAAAATGAACTGGCTTAATCATTACTAAAATTAGTAATCAAATAGGGGGAAATCAACATAAAACCTGTATTAACTGCAATTAATCAACAAGCATAATAGTAGACGCCGCTCTTTGAATTAAGTTCATAAAAAGATCAAAACTTTTAAAATAAAAATTGAATGCTAAATTTAGGCATAAAAAAAGCCAACTCAAAATGGGCTGGCTCAATCATTACTAAAATTAGTAACTAAATGGGGGGAATCAACATGAAAACTTGTATTAACTGCAATTAATCAACAAGCATAATAATAGACGCCACTTTTTTAATTAAGTTCATAAAAAAATAAAAACTTTTAAAATAAGTGCTACACGCTAAATTTTAGGCATAAAAAAAGCCAACTCAAAATGGGCTGGCTCAATCATTACTAAAATTAGTAACTAAATGGGGGGAATCAACATGAAAACTTGTATTAACTGCAATTAATCAACAAGCATAATAATAGACGCCACTTTTTTAATTAAGTTCATAAAAAAATAAAAACTTTTAAAATAAGTGCTACACGCTAAATTTTGGGCATAAAAAAAGCCAACTCAAAATGGGCTGGCTCAATCATTACTAAAATTAGTAACTAAATGGGGGAATCAACATGAAAACTTGTATTAACTGCAATTAATCAACAAGCATAATAGTAGACGCCATTTTTTAAATTAAGTTCATAAAAAAGTAAAAACTTTTAAAATAAGTGCCGAACGCTAAATTTTAGGCATAAAAAAAGCCAACTCAAAATGGGCTGGCTTAATCATTACTAAAATTAGTAACTAAATGGGGAATCAACATGATGCTTGTGCTAACTGCAATTAACCAACAAGCATAATTGTAGACGTCCGCTTTTTAATTAAGTTCATAAAAAGATCAAAACTTTTTAAATCAATTTAGTTTTTAATTAGCGATAACATTTGTTGTTCATCAAATTTTGTAAAGCTCATTGATTTATCAGTAAATAACGCATCTACAAGGGCTTGTTTGTCTTGTTGCATTTTAAATACTTTTTGCTCTATTGAATTACTCATTATGAGCTTATACACAAATACAGGGTTAGTTTGGCCAATACGGTAAGCTCTATCAGTCGCTTGTTTTTCTACAGCAGGGTTCCACCATGGATCAAAGTGAATAACTGTATCGGCTTGTGTAAGGTTAAGGCCTGTACCGCCAGCTTTTAAGCTAATTAAAAACACTGATGTTTTACCACTGGTAAACTCGTCGATTACTTTATCTCGGTGGCGCGTTTGGCCTGTAAGCATACTAAAGTTAATGTTTATTTCTTCAAGGCGTTGGGCTATTAAATCAAGTGCCGATGTGAACTGACTAAATATAATAATTTTACGACCGAGACTTAACATAAGCGGTAAGTGTGTTGTTAACCATTCAAGCTTAGCGGAGCCTGCTTGAGTGTCTGGATCTATTAATTTAGGGTGGCAACAAATTTGCCTTAACTTTAAAAGTGCCTCTAAAAATGCAAGTTTACTTTTTTGTGCGCCTTGTTCGGCAAATAAGTCTATTAGCTTCTCTTCTAATGAACGTGTAATACCTTGATACATTTCTTTTTGCTTAGGCTCAAACTCAAACTCTTTAGTTAGCTCTGTTTTTTCAGGCAGCTCTTGCGCTACTTGTGCTTTAGTGCGGCGCATTATAAAAGGCATAATTAACGCTTTTAACTGCTCAGCTCTCTCCATATCAGCTTCACGCTCAATAGGCGTTTGAAAGTGCTGCTTAAAGTGGGCTTGAGACCCAAGTAACGATGGCATAGCAAAATCGAGTAACGATTTAAGCTCAAGTAAATTATTCTCGATTGGAGTACCACTTAAACAAAGTTTAAAGTCGGCATTTAAGCGTTTAACTAATCGCGAAACCTGTGCGGTATCGTTTTTAATGTATTGTGCTTCGTCGAGGATTATATTTTCAAAATATAATGGCGAATAATATGCAATATCACGCTTTAAAAGTGGATATGTAGTAAGTATACACTGCGCTTGCGCTAAGTGCTGTAAAGGATCGTTACGGTTTGAACCAAAAATAGTGGTGACTTTTAAGCTTTTAGCAAACTTAATAATTTCGTTTTTCCAGTTACTCACCAAACTAGTTGGACACACTATAAGTGTAGGGCCCGCTTGCGGGCGGTTAAATGTACTGGCTAAAAATGCAATAACTTGCAAGGTTTTACCCAGACCCATGTCATCAGCTAAAATACCACCTAATTGGTGACGTTTTAAAAAGCTAAGCCAGTCAACACCTTGCTGTTGGTACTCACGAAGTGTTACTGAGTCATTTAAGCCATGTAATGAAACCTTAGTAATTGCTTTATCGGGACTATTTAGCTCTTGTAAGTATAGCTCTAATGAGTCGTCGTGAAGCTCTACGTTTATAGCAGTGTGCTTTACTAATTCAGGTAAATACGAAAGCGGAATATTAAATTCGTCTCGTGTTTTTACAAATTCAAAACGCTCTTTAAATTCATTTAATAAGTTAATTGCTGACTTATTAATAACCCCAAATTCACGACCAAGCGGATAGTAGTAAAATAGTTCACTTTGGCGATTTAATGACTGATATAGCGGGTCAGTATTAGTAAACAACAGCGATGCCTTAGCATCACATAGCAATACTTTGCAGTGCATTTGATGCCCTGCTGCGCGGTGTACATGTAAACTAACTTCACACTGCGGATTAGGACTCGTTACTTTACTTACACTTACTTGCCAACCGCGTTGCTTAAAGCCAGGGAATACTTCGTATATTAGCCAATGCAAATGGATTGAAGACTGCTTTGTAAATACCAGTTCACTTTGTAAACCCCCTTTACAAAATTCAAATCCTAAGTTAATTAGCTCGTTAGTTACAGTATTTTCAAATGCACTATTAATCGTACTTGCAGGTGCAGCACCTGCTAAATAGTTTTTATTTTTATACTTAAATAACAACGAAAGAGATAAACCTTGATCGCCCATAGTTACTTTTAAAACAGCATTACTAGAGATTTTAGGCAATGTTGGCTGTAAATTAGTAGGGTGGGGTATTACACCTGCACCAAAGTTATCGGCAAGCTGCTTATATATTCTATCAAAGTTAGCGTCATGCAAAGCAGGCATAGTTTGTAAATGTGCTATTTCGTCTGCACTCAATGGGGTGCGAAGACGGCCCGCTTTTAAATGATCTAAATCGAGGTAAGTAGGTGGTGTTGTTTTTAATAAAGCCCAGTTTTGTGTTTGCTCAAGCTTAATAACTAATTGTGAGAGATCTTTATCTTGCTCCCAACTAAAACTTAATGCTTGGCCAGATTGCGCTTTAATTGGCACTCGAGAACGCTGGAAAAACAGGCGTTCTGTAGCTATCAACTGTTGTAAGGCACTAAAACCCCACTGGCCTTTTAGCTCAATACTCCCAACTGCATTTTGTGAGCGTATCCAACTAAATAATCTAAAATCACTTTCGAGTAAGTCACTCGGCGTTACAAAACTATTTAACTGCTGCTCGGTCAGGTTTCGACCTAGCGTGTAATTCTTTTTAGTCTCAACATTCGCTATTTTAGGTGTTAAGAATACTTTGTTATTCTCAATATCTAATACAAATAATAATACTTGCGATGGCGTGTTTTGATCACCACTTTTAAGTGCGCTTAATTCGCTAAACCAGTCATTAATAAAGTAATCTTCGCCATATTCACCAGAGTGCTCTATTTTGAGCTTAAATAAAATAGCAGCTAAGTGTCGGCATTTAGTTTTTGCATTACACGTACAATGCGTATCAACAGAATAACCAGTTGGTACTTTACTGATCTCAATACGTTGGTTAAACGATGATCCATTATCCACTTGTACAGTAGAGTCGACTACAGAAAAATTAGGGGTGTGTTCTAGCCAAGTGATTTGACCTTTCTTGTAATATTCTTTTCCTTTATCTAAAACATTTTCACGGAAAAGTTTTTTAATAAAGCGTTCAGACAGAGGAAACTGGGTAGCCTGCTCATTTTTAATTTCTTCAAAAATAGCCATTAAATCATTTTTTGATAAGTTAGCAGACATGTCACTCTAAGCATTAAATTTTAAAAATAATCCTGCCAGTATATGCCTTATGTGCTCTGAGCTAAAGCACTATTAACAAGATATAAACTGGTTGGAGCTGATAACTTAGTAAAAAATCGGTTTGTAAGTAAAAATAAGCATCCAATTTTACAAAATAATATTTAAAACAACTGCAATGGTAGAAGTTACATATAGTTAGAAACATAAAAGTAAGCATTACAGATCACGATTTTACTAACAATAATAATAAATGAAGGAATGTAGCTAAAAAGAGGAGATTAGTTAGTAAAAAAGTGATCTTGAGGAAGGAATATGATTATTTAAAGAGGAAATAGGCTAGTAAAGATCAGATTTTTACTAACAAAACAATCTGCCAGATCACTATTTAACTAAGTAAATATGCCTGACAGATCATTATTTAACTAACTAATTAAAGGCACTTAATAACTTAGTTAATTGCTCTAAGCGTTTGTCTGTCATCACTTTATTATCAATTTTGATAGAGACATCACCGCTTTTTAAATTGCGTTGTACCGATATAAAGTTATTTTCTAGTACAGCTTCGCGCTTAACAACTACTTGTGGCTCTGAAGTTAGGCATTTAGTGATCGCCATTGCACGCTTGTCGTCGCTTGTAATCGCATTTAACTCTTCATCACTAGCAAGGGCACTAACAAGTTGATTAAACGCCTCTTCGTCTCGCTCCTTTGCGCTAACAAGCTTTTTAGCGACTTCGCGACCTACGTGATTAGCAGTAGGGTAAAGCGCAATGACATCAGCAGGAATTTGCTCATAAGCTTTAATTGCATCTGCAATTGCAGTATGCGATACACCTTCTACCGCGGCAATCTCTCTGTAAGATCCTTTTTTACCTTGCTCAATAAGCTCATTTTTAGTTTGTTGGTAAGCTTGGCCAAGCTCCCATAAACTAGGAGCAATGTATTGATCTGAAGATACCGCTAAAATTTTTGCATCTTGATCAGTAAAATCGCTTGAACTAAGTACTAAATAATCTGCGTTACCTAAAATACAGGCCATACGACGACGTGAACCTGCCAGAACTAAACTTTTGTCACCTTGATCCCAAAGTAGGGCAGGATGTTGATTTCGGCCATCCTCACGAATTGCAGGAAGAATGTCTGATACTGACTTTTCGTTTAGAAGTGCCTGTACACGACGATTTTTGCCATATACACCAGTGGTAGATTCAATATCAGCATGTGCGATCACTTTACAAACAAGCGTAATTTGACGAGCAGGGTCGCTCGGTGCAGGCATTCTAATTACATCGCCAGCATTCGCTTGTTCTAGTAATGCATCAAGACTACTGCTACCTACAGCAGTTGCAAATGGATCTAAGCGGGTGTCATTTTTACGTTTTTTAGCCATTTTTATTTAACATCCTTACTTAGGGGTATTGAGTGTTGATTGAGTTGACTGCCAATTTGAACGAATAAGCATTTCTAGCTCATCGACCACGTCTTTAATATTTTCTTGAGCGCGCATTAATGACTCACGACTTGCTAAGCTGTCTGATGCTTTTTGATCAAAAATAGTGTTGAAAGACGATGAACTAGCGGTAATCGCGGAGCTGTGATTGATTGGGTAGCTCATTACTTGGCGGCCAAATGCACTACGAACATCTTTAACGATATCGCGCTGTGAGTGATTACCTTTCACATAGTTGGTCACTAAAAATTGCATAAAGTCCCAGCCCTCATGGCCAAGTGCTGCAACTGTATGGTAAATCTCACCTAGTCGTTTTAAATATTTGTTATTAGCATCAAAATCTACAGCTTCCGGATGAACAGGAATAAGCATCGCAGTAGATGCCATTAATGCATTATAAAACATAAAGTTAAGGGTAGGTGCAGTATCAATTAAGATAATATCAAACTCGTCTTTAACGGGATCAATTACTTTCTCAAGTAACTTGTGGTAATGGCGAGTTTGCTCATAATTTGAGGTATCTTTGAGCAATGTTGCCGTTTCGTGCTCAAAGTAAAAGTCATCCATACCCGATGGTAATACACGAATATTTGGGATATGCGTTGGTAAAAATGAGTTAGACACAAATTCAGGCCATGTTTCACCCTCGTCTAAATCTATGCAATCACGCATTAAATCACCAACAGTAATCGGGTCGTGCTCACTTGAAGGAAAAAAGCTTGAAGAAGAGCCTTGTGGGTCTAAATCTATAATACCAATGCGATAACGTTTAATATTTGTAGTTGCAAGCGCTGCCGCTATATTAACCATACTGGTAGTTTTACCGCAGCCGCCTTTGAGAGAATTAATTACAATAACTTGCAGTTTGTCATCACCAGTACGATGATCTGGTTTAATGTCCATAATATCGGCCATAGCAAAAATATTTACTAATGTGTAAGCATAGTGACCGTTAGCACCGCGTTTTATGTTTAAATCATCGAAGTCGCCATTATCATGACGTCTTTTTAAAGTACGATTATTACAACCTAGTAAATCAGCAGCTGCTTTTTGTGTATACGTTCTTAATTCTTTTTCTTCTGATTTAAGATGGGCACGGTAGTGCTGAATACGTCCTTCTAATGATTTTTCAGCAACTTCAGCTGTGGCTTTCAAAAGCCGATAGGTACTTAATGCGTTATTGTTGATAGACATACTTTCTTCCTCAAAGTTAGGCAGTTAGTATAATGTCCATTCAAATAGCTGTAAACAACTATTTAAGACGACATGCATTTTAAAAACAAGACATCTAAAAATATTTTTACACCTTTAATATTGCTTAGTATAAATAAAGAAGTTTAAAGGTGGTTAAATATATAAGGTAATAAAGGCTAAGGGTGTAAAAACAGCACATAACATTATGATTTATATGAATAATGTTTAAAAAAGCAGATCAGGTTTATACTTGGTTAAGATCAGATCTTTATCTACCTGCGGATCAGCTTTTTACTAAGGTCTATTTTAAATATAGAGTTATGCACAGGTTACGCATGAAGTTATGAACAAAAAGAGCCCTGCAGATCAGTTTTTTACTAAGTAAATTATAAAGTTATGCACTAGTCGCAACATAAAAATACGCTTTTAATTAGTATAGATCTGATCTGTACTTGGTACAGATCAGATCTATTCTAACTCGGTAAGGCTTTATCCACAGGGGAATATATTTTTTGGTGTATTTGTCGTGCTTAATTTTAAAATTAAGCCATTGTAATGGACAAAATAACAGCTGAGTTAGTAAAAATTAGATTTGTGATAGTCCAGTTAGTATAAATATGATCTGAAATCGTAAGTAATGTACATCACTTAGTATAATAGTGATCCAAACGTTTTATTTAAAGTCAGATCACTTTTATACTAACTTAAACATTTAACTTTTGTTGCTTAATGTGTTGTTATTAGCTGTCGCAATAAAAATGGAAATAAGAACAATGAGCCGAAAGGTCAACATCTCGGTAGATAACTTGCCCGATACACTTAGGGGCCAAATCCACGGGGTGGAAAGTGCAATAGATAACGAAAGTTTAGCACTATTTACAGACAACAAAGACGTGCGAATTTCTATTGAAAACGCAGCACATGGATTACGTGCATATTCAAACACGTTTAATCACTATGATTTGTGGGGACGCTTTGTTCGCTCGGGCTATAAAAAATTGCCACTTGAAGAAGCGCCTAAAAAAACAATTATTACGCGTAAAATATCTGAAAAAGTAGATGGTATTTTGTACGATGGCGAAATAAAAATAACGCCAGCTGTTGTAAGTACACGCAAAGATGGCGAAGATGTTGAATACCTTGTTTGGCCATCAGATAGAGAAGAAAAAGTAGAGCGAGCACTTATTCGTTTAGCTTCTAAAGGCAAAATAGTTAAAATTAATTTTAAATCCGGTATTCAATACGCGGTTGTTTTTTCTATGAACGAATTAGCACAAGAACTCAAAGCGGTAGGGCAGTCAATGCCATATCCTGCAATAAAAGAGTCACTTGAAGCATTGCAAGGTTCTAAACTTTCATTTAAATATTCGGCAACAGATACTAAAAATTCTGATATAGATGATTCGTTTTACGAGTCAAACATGAACTTTTTATCGTCACTGCATTTTAGTGGCAAAAAAGGTCAGGGTGGCAATGTAAAATGTGTTGCCTGTTTAAATGCATTTGTTCATAACATGATTGATAACCTTGAATACAAAGGGTATTACTTTAATAGCGCTCAAGAATTAAAACGTGGATTATCGCGTTGGATGATGCTTCGTTTGTATCACCTTTGGCGTTATGCAGCACCAGGTAAAACGTACCATTTTAGATTACTTTCAATTATGGAAAAATACGGATCTATTTATTCAACTGATGATATTACCGAAAATAAATTAAAAGCACTTCGTCGTGATATGACCACCACAATGAAAGATTTGATTGAAAAAGGTGCAATATCAGAATACAGCATTACAAATGTTAAAGATGACAAAAC
Organism: Pseudoalteromonas sp. C8; assembly: GCF_011378685.1. Classification (NCBI taxonomy): domain Bacteria; kingdom Pseudomonadati; phylum Pseudomonadota; class Gammaproteobacteria; order Alteromonadales; family Pseudoalteromonadaceae; genus Pseudoalteromonas; species Pseudoalteromonas sp. C8. The sequence continues at coordinate 58,383 of NZ_WTKT01000017.1, read as the reverse complement.
CGGTAACATTATCGATTACACATACGAAATGCACCCGTCTGATCAGTTTTGCGATGAAATACTTACATTGAACAAACACAATAAACGCATTGAAATCCAAGGCGGTAAACGCATTGTTGAAAATGCCGTACTGATTGATGAAGATAAAATTGAAGAAATAGTAGAAAAATAATAACCGTTATTTTAAATACTGTACGGATAACTAAAAAGGCCACACTATGTGGCCTTTTTAACATAATGACTACCGCTCAACCTGTTCTAAATATAACCTATCAACCAAAAAATCATACTCGCGCTTACGAGGGTGAGTTTCGGGTTTTTGATAATCAGGTAATATACCTAATTTTACGTCTGGTTCTGGATTAATCAGAATAAAGGGTAATGCAGCACTCACATGATAGCGATTTTGCGCCGTATATCTCACATTTACCTGTGGACTCACTCGAGTAGGGCGGCGAATTCTAAGTTTTTCCTTTTCGCCTAAACTAGCAACCCGTAATTGTTCTTGAGCTACAAGTGATTGCCATTTTTGTTGATCTATCATTCTTGGATTTCGATAACTGGCCGATTTGTCGAGCATTTCGAGAGCCATTTTTTTAGTCAGCGTTTTAGTTGCGTGTTTGTGCATCCAAGTAAACCTAACCGAAAATGGCGATTCGCTTTCACTATGAATTTTACGATATGCAGCAAGCGTTATTAAATTTGGTATAGCATTGTGAACTGCCTCAAATCGAGCATCGTTGCTATCAATAGCTAAAATACATTCTTTAAACGTAGCTTTAGCTTTATTTACTTGAGCTATACGATTATTTAAAGCTTGTTTATCTGCATTTTTAATAACGAGCAAACCAGGGTGCCTTTTTAAAACACGACTGCTTAATCCTGATTTTTTATACATGTCTGAAAAAGAGTTTAGGATTGCTTTTTGAGCAGGTACTCCAGTGATTTTAGAAACAAGTATAGATTCTGGAACTTTACTCTCATCGAAACTACTTACATCTGGTAATTGATAATATTCCGCTTTGGAGAATTCACACTCTTTTAGTTCTTCAATCAACCTCAAAGTTAATTCGTTCATTAAATCAAACTGACTTCTAATTTGTACCTTAGTTACCATTACACACCTCAAAGAACACATCTTACTAGTCATATATTATTACATGCACTTTGTTTTGTCTAAACAAATAACAAATAGTAATCGGGGCTCATAGTAATATTATATTTCAATTAAGTATGATGTGTTCTTTAACGTGGGAATATATAAATGAAGAAAGATTGAAACTCCTTACTAATTCATATGAGATTGGAGTATTTACTTTGTCGTATATAAAAAGGCTAATACGCCAAGTACTAGATTATCTAAGTAGTAGATGATAAAACTAAGTTTAGAAAAATGAGTTAAGCGGAGTTATATAATTTTCATATATTTATCTAACAGTCCTAGTATTTATAATTACTGACTCATATTACACCGTGTTGGCAGTACGGTGATCAGGCTAAAGGTTACAATGACTACAAATGCTTTTTGATATCAGTTCCTCTTTAAGGATACTTCAAGCAGTAGCGGCTTTAATCATGATGAATTGTAAATTAGCACTATCACTTTGAAGAGAAAACTTAATGGCCTACCACACCTTTAAGTTGTGGCACTTGTGAATATAGTCCTGCATACGAGTGCTATACAAGACTATGCGTCTAGGATTTAAAGCGCAGATAAATGATTACCACAAACACTCATATCATACATTAAGGTCTGCACATAGCACTTGATAGCTATTAATTAATTATCCGCGTAAAGTTAAGATTACAGAAGCTGTTATTTAAGTATGATGTGTTCCTAGCAAAATTACGTATAACATACCCTTATGTACTCTTTATTCTCAATGCGTTAAAATTGTAAATAGTTAGCTCTAAACGCATGTATTTAAACACTTTAGTTTCTTCGAAATAAAACTAAAGTGTATGTTATATAACCACCTAGGTTAAGTAAGATTACTATTATACTTAACTCATAACTAAATAATTGGAAAATAGTGAATTTAGTCCTTGAACATAGGGGCCTGCATACGTTAATTTCTTCTTATCAGGTAATGTAGGAATGAGGAAAAATTATGCAATCGTGGAACCCAAATAGCTGGAGAGAGCTGCCAATACTGCAGCAGCCACAGTACCCGGATCAAGAAATACTTAAATCAGTAGAAAGCCAATTAAAAACGGCACCGCCTTTAGTTTTTGCTGAAGAAACAAGAAGCCTATTCAAACAACTTGAAGATGTGTGCGAAGGTCGTGCTTTTTTACTTCAAGGTGGTGACTGTGCAGAATCATTTAGCGATTTTAATGCCGCTAACATTCGCGATACATTCAAAACAATCTTACAGATGGCTGTTGTATTAACTTACGGCGGTAAATGCCCTGTAGTTAAAATAGCGCGCATGGCTGGTCAATACGCTAAACCTCGTTCAGCAGACTTAGAAACAATTAATGGCGTGTCTTTACCATCTTACCGTGGCGACATTATTAATAATATCGAGTTTACAGAAGAAGCACGTATACCCGATCCACAACGCTTAATGACTGCATACCATCATAGTGCCGCTACGTTAAACTTATTACGTGCTTTTGCACAAGGTGGTCTTGCCGATCTTCACCAGGTAAACCGTTGGAACATGGGCTTTGTTGCTGCAAATCCACTTAAAGAAAAATACCAACAGCTTGCTGATAAAATTCAAGACGCACTAGAGTTTATGGAAGTGTGCGGAATTAACTCTACAATTGCGCCAAGCTTAAAAGAAACCGATTTATACACTTCTCACGAAGCGTTACTACTTGGTTACGAAGAGGCGCTTACTCGTCGCGACCACTTATCTGGTGATTGGTACGATTGTTCTGCTCACTTTGTTTGGATTGGTGAACGTACTCGTCAACTAGACCATGCACATATTGAATTTTTTAAAGGCATTAAAAACCCAATTGGTGTTAAAGTTGGCCCAGGTATGGACCCAGATGACCTAATTCGTTTAATTGATGCATTAAACCCAGATAACATTCCTGGTCGTTTAACGCTAATTACGCGTATGGGTGCAGATATACTTCCTGAAAAACTTCCAGCACTAGTAAGAAGAGTTCAACAAGAAGGCCGTAAAGTAATTTGGAGCTCAGATCCAATGCACGGTAACACTGAAAAAGCGACATCAGGTTACAAAACACGTAACTTCGACAATATTATGCGCGAGATCAGTCAGTTCTTCGCTGTACACAAAGCTGAAGGTTCATACGCAGGTGGTGTTCACCTAGAAATGACAGGCCAGCACGTTACAGAGTGTACTGGCGGTGCTTACGGTTTATCTGACGATGACCTAGCACAGCGTTACAAAACGCAGTGTGATCCACGCCTTAACGCCGACCAAGTATTAGAGTTAGGCTTTTTAGTAGCTGATTTACTAAAAGACGCACGTAAATAATATTTGTTGATACTAAAAAAACCGCTTAATTGCGGTTTTTTTGTTTTTAATTTTATTAGTAAGTTAGTACTTACGTCGCTCTAAATCTGTTTCTATCAGTATTTTAGCAGATATTTCTTCAACAGAATGATGCGTAGAATTAAAATAAGCAATTTTATGACGCTTATACAACATTTCCACTTCGCGAACCTCAATACGACACTGTTTAATTGAAGCATACTTAGAGTTCGCCATACGTCGATGCCTAATAGCCGCAAGTCTCTCAGGGTCAATCGTAAGTCCAAATAACTTATGTTTATAAGGGACTAAACACTTAGGCAAACCTTCATTGTCTAAATCTTCTTCTGTAATAGGGTAGTTAGCCGCTTTAATGCCGTACTGCAGTGCTAAGTATAAGCTTGTGGGTGTTTTACCACTTCTACTAACGCCAATTAAAATGATGTCTGCTTCAGAAAAGTTTTTAATATTTCCGCCATCATCATTCATAAGAGCATAATTAACGGCATCAATTCTAAAGTCATAACTTTTTTCGTGGATAGAATGCGTACGATGCATTTTAGGAACTGGGGCTACATTCAGTTCTTTTTCTATTTTTTCGCTATATGTAGTTAAAAAGTCATACGTGACTGCATCAGCCGATTTTATAATTTCACTTAAATTGTGATTAACAAAAGTAAAAAAAACAAATGGCTTTTCGCCTGTTTTTGCAGCGGTTGCATTAATTAATGCTTTAATTTCGTGCGCTTTTTCTTCAGTTTCTACAAATGGAATTGTTTTATGATTAAAATCGATAGGAAACAACGACAAAGTCGCATGCCCAAACACCTCTGAAGTAATAGCGGTTCCATCTGATATATAAAAAGCAGTTCTCATAATTAACCTTTTTATTGCGTTTAAATCCCTAAAATGGGTTTCTCACGGTTTACGTGAGGACTATTGCCAGTGTAGAATGATGATGACCTTTATAAAAGGTTTTCTTTCTTAACTCTCACAGTTAGACCTACAATTTGTTTTTTTTGGAGAAAGATCCGTGCAAGAATACGTTCTCTGGTATCAAGAGCTTGGTATGCAAGATGTTCCTCGAGTTGGCGGTAAAAACGCTTCACTTGGCGAAATGATTTCAAACCTAGCAAACGCTGGTGTACAAGTACCGGGTGGTTTCGCAACTACCGCAGATGCTTTTAATGAGTTTTTAGATCAATCAGGACTCACAGCAAAGATTCACAACATCCTAGATACACTTGATGTTGATGATGTAAATACACTCGCTAAAGTCGGTGCCGACATCCGCCAATGGATAATCGACACACCATTCCAACCAAACCTAGATCAAGCCATTCGCGACGCATATAGCCAACTCCATGGCGATACTGCAGCAGATGTATCATTCGCAGTACGTTCATCAGCTACCGCTGAAGATATGCCAGATGCATCATTCGCAGGCCAGCAAGAAACTTTCCTTAACGTTGTTGGTATCGATTCAGTCATGGTCGCTATTAAACACGTATTTGCTTCATTATTTAACGACCGTGCAATCTCATATCGAGTTCACCAAGGTTACGATCACCGTGGTGTGGCGTTATCGGCTGGTATTCAGCGCATGGTACGTTCAGATAAATCAGCATCTGGCGTAATGTTTAGCATTGATACAGAGTCTGGTTTTGAAGACGTTGTATTTATTACATCAAGCTACGGCTTAGGTGAAATGGTTGTACAGGGCGCAGTTAACCCTGATGAGTTTTATGTTCATAAACCAACACTCCTTAAAAATAAACCTTCAGTAGTACGTCGTAACATTGGTTCTAAAGCCATTCAAATGATTTACTCAGAAGATAAAGCACACGGTAAGCAAGTAGACATCGTTGATGTTGCCCCTGAGCTTTCAAATAAATTTTCGATTACAGATGAAGAAGTGCAAGAACTTGCCAAGCAAGCTGTAATCATCGAAAAACATTACGGTCGTCCTATGGACATCGAATGGGCAAAAGACGGTAACGACGGCAAACTATATATAGTTCAAGCACGTCCAGAAACTGTACGCTCAAACGAAGACTCTAACGTAATGGAACGCTTTCAATTAAATGGTACAAGCAACGTTGTTGTTGAAGGCCGTGCAATTGGTCATAAAATTGGTAGCGGTGTTGTTCGTGTTCTTGATTCAATCAAAGAAATGGATCAGGTACAAGTAGGCGATATTTTAGTTACCGATATGACCGACCCTGATTGGGAACCAATCATGAAACGTGCAGCAGCGATTGTTACAAATCGTGGTGGACGTACGTGTCACGCGGCAATCATTGCACGCGAACTTGGTATTCCGGCAGTGGTAGGCTGTGGCAACGCAACTGATTTAATTAAAGCGGGCCAAGAAGTAACAGTATCGTGCGCCGAAGGCGATACCGGCTTTATTTACGAAGGTATTTTAGATTTTGAAATACTAACGTCACGCGTTGATAAAATGCCAGAACTACCAATGAAAGTTATGATGAACGTAGGTAACCCCGATCGTGCATTTGACTTTGCACGCTTACCGCATGCAGGTGTTGGCCTTGCGCGAGTTGAATTTATTATCAACCGTATGATTGGCGTTCATCCTAAAGCGTTATTAAATTTTGATGCTCAAACAGATGCATTAAAAGCAGAAATTACTGACATGATTGCCGGTTACGAATCACCAGTAGAGTTTTACATAACAAAACTGGTTGAAGGTATTTCTACTCTAGGGTGTGCATTTGCACCAGAGCGTGTAATTGTTCGTATGTCTGATTTTAAATCAAACGAATACGCAAACCTAGTTGGCGGTCAGCAATACGAGCCAGAAGAAGAAAACCCAATGATTGGCTTTCGTGGTGCCGCACGTTATATCTCTGAAGACTTCCGCGATTGTTTTGCACTAGAATGTGAAGCTATAAAACGTGTAAGAAACGACATGGATATGGCTAACATAGAAATCATGATCCCATTCGTACGTACCCTTGAAGAAGGCAAACGCGTAATTGAATTACTAGAAGAGCATGGCCTTAAACGCGGCGAAAATGGTCTTAAAGTAATCATGATGTGTGAGCTACCTTCAAATGCATTACTTGCTGATGAATTTCTAGAAATGTTTGATGGTTTTTCTATCGGCTCTAACGATTTAACACAATTAACGCTTGGTCTTGACCGTGATTCTGGTTTAATCGCACATTTATTTGATGAGCGTGACCCTGCAATTAAAAAGCTACTTTCTATGGCAATTAAAACAGCTAAAGCAAAAGGAAAGTACGTAGGTATTTGTGGCCAAGGTCCTTCAGATCATGAAGACTTTGCTGCATGGTTAGTAGAGCAGGGTATTGACTCTGTTTCACTAAATCCAGATACAGTAATAGAAACATGGTTATACCTAGCTAAAAAATTAGCAAAGTAATAAATAGGTAAGCTATAAAAATGCCAGCAATGTATTGCTGGCATTTTTTTATATTCAATTAAAAGTGAATTACCGGGCTAATTTTTTATCTAAATAGGCACATGATTTAGTTAACGCCTTTTGACAAAATGATAAGTAATGTCGCGCTTTAGGATAGTAAAACGAAAAGCATAATAAACCCGCCATAAAAAATATAAGTGAAGGCTAAGGGCGTGTTGAGCTTTGTGGATTGAAATTTGTTCAATCTAAGGGCGATTTAATCGCGGCGCGAGGTTTGTAACCTAGTGGGCTAAGTAAAAACCGAGCAACAAAGAGTTAATCGTCCCTAGAAAGAACCCATTGGGCAGCGCATGTTTGGTATTTATGCTGCGTTATCGCCTATTTATGGGGAGTAACCACACTACATAGGCTCTGCCTTGCCTAAAAACCAAACATACTGCTGCAAATTCAACAACCAAAGGTCAACACGCCCTAGCTACAACCGCAAAAAATAATCCTAGCAAAATAAATAACACGCCACTGATCTGTAATAGTAATTTTTTCATATAACACACCTCATTACTTGTTAGTATGAGTATAATTTAAGCTGCATTAAAATCGACTAAAAGAGTGTTACAAACTGTAAAATCTTCAATTTCTATTCGCCATCACCATGATATAATTAGTCAAATGCCCTAAAATATCGCCGTCATGATAGCAACAATTACACAGCAAGATGCCGCGACAGAACTTGTCGCAAACTACCTAAATACCATTGCAAACCAAGGTTTTACCGGAGATACCGACGCAAGTTATGCAACGCGTATTACCGCTTCAACCGATAACAGTGTGTATCAGCAAATACCGCGAGGTGTTATTTTTCCAAAAAGTGAAAAAGATATTCAGCTCGCATTGCAAACAGCATCTCGCGACCCGTTTTTATCATTAACTTTTGGTCCTCGTGGCGGTGGAACAGGCACTAACGGACAATCGTTAACACCTGGTATTGTTGTAGATTTGTCTCGCTATATGCGCGAAATCCTCGAAATAAATGTAGAAGAAGGCTGGGTACGCGTTCAAACCGGCGTAATAAAAGATCAACTTAATGACTTTTTAAAACCTTATGGTTTTTTCTTCTCACCTGATTTATCTACCAGTAACAGGGCAACTATTGGTGGCATGATAAGTACTGACGCATCGGGGCAAGGCTCGTTAGTTTACGGTAAAACGAGCGATCATGTTTTAGGGCTAACAACTTATTTAGTTGATGGCACACCTATGTGTACCTCCCCAATAGACATCGACAAAGCACAAATTATAGCTAATCAAGACTCATTAATTGGCAGTTTATATAAAACAGTTTTAGATATTTCAATTAATGAACGCGCTGCTATTTTAGCTAAGTTTCCACGGTTAAATCGTTTTTTAACCGGCTATGACCTAGAGCATGTGCTAAGTGATGACTTACTTACCTTTGACATGAGCCGACTAATAACGGGTTCAGAAGGCTCATTAGGTATAGTAACTGAAGCAAAATTAAACCTAACGCCTATTGCTGAATTTAAAACGCTTATTAATATTAAGTATGATAGTTTTGACTCAGCACTTCGTCATTCACCATTTTTAGTCGATGCACGTGCAACATCGGTAGAAACCGTTGATAGTAAAGTTTTAAACTTGGCGCGTGAAGATATCATTTGGAATTTAGTATCGGACTTAATAACCGACGTACCAAATAAAGATATGCAAGGCCTTAACATGGTCGAGTTTAATGCAGTATCAAACGATGAAATAAAAGACAAAGTAGACACGCTTTGTAAGCTTCTAGAGCAATGCGTAGCAAATCAAACTAATGGCGTTATTGGTTATCAGTTAACCAGTGATAAAAGCGATATACTAAAAATTTACGCAATGCGTAAAAAGTCAGTGGGTTTATTAGGTAATGTAAAAGGCAGCCAAAAACCTCTCGCCTTTGCAGAAGACACCGCTGTACCGCCTGAAAATTTAGCAGATTATATTGTCGAATTTAGAGCATTACTCGACAGTCATAATTTACAGTATGGTATGTTTGGCCATGTTGATGCGGGCGTTTTACACGTACGCCCAGCACTTGATATGTGTGACCCAGAACAAGAAAAACTACTTAGAACTATTTCAGATCAGGTCGTAAAACTAACCGCTAAGTACGGCGGTTTAATGTGGGGCGAGCACGGTAAAGGTTACCGTAGTGAATATAGCCCTGAGTTTTTTGGTGAGCATTTATATACGCAACTTCGTAAAATAAAAACAGCTTTCGATCCTAACAACCGTATTAACCCCGGTAAAATATGCACTCCTATCGATAGTGAAGACTCACTAGTTAGTGTAGATGGACAAAAGAGATCGCACTTCGATAAGCAAATATCAATAGAAGTTAAAACCAGTTTTAACAATGCAATGACCTGTAATGGTAATGGCATATGCTTTAATTACGATGAAAATTCACCTATGTGTCCATCGTATAAAGTAACTGGCGATCGCCGTAATTCACCAAAAGGACGCGCAAGTTTAATGCGCGAATGGCTTCGTCTACAAGAGTCAAAAAATGTAGATTTGCTCGAAGTAGAAAAACAGCTTAACAAAGGTGAAGTCATTACCTGGTGGGAACGTTTTGTTCATAGCCGCGAAAAACGAAAAGGTATTTACGACTTTTCTCACGAAGTAAAAGCGTCAATGGATGAATGTTTAGCATGTAAGGCATGTACAACAGCATGCCCAATTAAAGTAGATGTACCCACTTTTCGTTCGCGCTTTTTAAATTATTATCATAGTTATTATGCACGCCCGCTAAAAGATTACCTTGTTGGTAACATAGAAAATAGCGCGCCATTAATGGCAAAGTTCGCTAAAGTTATAAATCCAATTGTTAAAACATCATTAGTTAGTAATGTTATTAAAAAAACGGTTGGCTATGTTGATACACCACAGTTAAGTATTCCTGCACTTTCAAAGCGTGTTACTAAAATACAAAAATTCGATTTTGATTTACTAAATAAATTAAATGCAGAGCAACAAAGTGAATATGTATTAATAGTACAAGACCCATTTACGAGCTTTTACGAAGCCGAATTAGTAGAAAGTTTTATTACTTTAATAACCCAACTTGGCAAAAAACCAATGCTATTACCTTTTAAACCAAATGGTAAACCGCAACACGTAAAAGGTTTTTTGCATGAATTTAAAGTTACAGCTAAAAATGCAGCCGAGTTTTTAAATAAATTAAATGATATTAATGCACCGTTAGTCGGTTTAGATGCGTCACTCGTTATGTGTTATCGCGATGAATATAATACAATTTTAGAAAATAACCGTGGCGAATTTAATGTGCAGCTTGCTCATGAATGGCTAGAAACACAATCGTTTAAATCACTAAGCGCAAAGCAAAATACAGATACCGAATTTACATTACTGAGTCATTGTACTGAAACAACTGCGCTGCCAAAAGCAGCAAATGTATGGCAAACAATTTTCAATGATATTGGTTTAACATTAAAAACAACAAATACAGGTTGTTGTGGAATGGCGGGAACTTATGGCCACGAAGCACAAAATCAAGATAACTCACGTGCGCTTTACGAAATGAGCTGGAAACCAATTGTAGATAAAAATAAACCTGAGCAACTTTTATCTACGGGATTTTCTTGTCGTAGCCAAGTTAAACGTTTTGAACAATTTAAACCAAAACACCCAATTGAATTACTAGCACAGGTTCTTAAATAACTTTATAAAATAAGAGTACTTAAATAAGATCACTTATATAAGAGGTACTTAAATAGTTTTATCTAAATACCAATTTAGTGAATTATTCATTAAATACAAAAAGGCGCAACGATTAACTTCATCAGTGATGAAAATAACCGTTACGCCTTTTTTAATACGTATTCTTAATTTACCTAGTTTAAATAATTATTTTTTAACAAAACTATCGGCAATAGGTTTAGTGCTAATACCATGTATAAATACACTAAACAAAATAGTCGTCATTGCTATTGTCGCTATTTGATATTTGTTTTCTATTTGCGTATCAATCACCATCAATGTAAAAACAATTGATGCTAATCCTCTTGGTCCAAACCACGCAAATGTAAAACGCTCTTTAATACTCAATGCCGTAAACTGCAGAGACAGCATAACTGGAATTATTCTAATCAATGTTGTACTTAACAAAGCGTAAATTATAATTTCAGTATTTAATTTAGGAATAACTAAGTAAGCACAAACAAACCCGAACAAGCACCAAATCATTAACGATGTGAAATCTGCGATATGCTCTGAGTCTTCAATTAATTCTGTTCTAACTTCTTCGGTCGAAAATTTATCAAATAATAAGCCTGCAATAAACACCGCAATAAATCCACTGCCATGAAAATATTGAGTCACAGAAAACACAGCCATAGCAAAACCGAGTAATAAAAACGGACTGGTATTTTGTGCAAAGTAATGACGTTTCATTGCAAAGTTTAAACTCGGTATAAAAACAACAATACTTGTAATAGCTATTAATAAAGCCAAGCCAAGCTCTCGGCCAAACACACTTAATGTTTGTGTTGCAGTAATAGCTGAATCAGGATTTTTAGCGAGTAATATAAATATTAAAAATATAGGTACGCATAATCCATCGTTCAAACCACTTTCAGTATTTATTCCTTCGCGTATTTTTTCAGGCACTTGTGTACTTGCTAGTAACCCTTTACTTAAAGCTGCATCGGTAGGTGTTAAAATAATAGCGAGCAACGCTGCTTGAATAAGTGAAAGCTCAGCAAAGAAAAATAAAGCAACAGCAATACCAAGTAACAAAGTTAAGGGTAGGGCAACAAACAACAGTAAACTAGGATACTGAAAACTATGCCTTAATACACTCAACTTTGATTTAGCTGCATCAGAAAATAAAAAAATACTTAGCGTAAGCTCTATAAATGGTAATAAAAGATCAACGCCTTCTTTTATTTTATCCCCTTCGTTGGGTAGCATTGAAGCTAAACATATTCCGCCAACAACAAAAAACATTGGGCCTGTTACTTCTGTTTTTTCTAACTGGCGAAGTGTTAAAGAATAAATTAAAAATAATCCGCCTATGAATGCTATTACTAAATACTCCATTAAATTTTCCTTTTAAGTCCTGACTTTGCTCGCTCTTTAATATTTGTTTGAATATAAATTTGATCGGTAGTCGCAATTTTAGAATGACCTAAATCTTCTGATAAATGTTTGAGCGGTCTAGTTTGCGCATCATGTGTGGCACCAGTATGACGAAGCCAATGCGCAGTTGCAGCGCCAAGTTGTTCAGCATCATCTTTAAAACCATCATCGAGTAATGATTGCTGTGCATAATCAAAACTTTGTTGAACTAAACGCCTAATTTGCCTTACGGTCATGCCACCTTGCCCGCGAATTTTATGAACCAAAGGATCTGATTCATCAACACGGGGAAGGGCAGGTAAACCTCTGTATAGTCTATAACGTTTTAAATATTCAACAAAATCATCGCTTAAGGTTACATCTCGTAATTTATTACCTTTTCCCATTATACGTAAAAACCAAAAACCATCATTATCTTGCCAAAAATGAGACATCACCGGCGACCATTGTGGGCGCTCAGATAATTCTGAAATTCGTAAATAAAGACCTTTTAAGCAGGCAAGCGTAAATAAGTTCCGCTCTAAATCAGGGTTATGTTCGCATAAATCACGCGTTACACCAAAAACGTATTCCCATTGAATATCGCTTAATGTGTCTGGAATTTGAATTTGTGATTGAACAACTAAGTACGGACTATTTTTTTTAACAACAGGGACAAAGTTAGCAAATGTTTTTTCTTCTAGTAAGGCAAACTTATAAAACACATTTAATGCTGTAAACATAGACGATAAAGTTTGCTGACTAGCAATGGATTCTTTAAGCATAAAAGGGCGCCAATTTTGGTTTAATCGACGAATTCCTTGTTCATCTTTATAACGCCATTGCACTGAAGTTGCAGCCCATGCTTTATCGGGTTCGACCATAAAATCAACGTAAGCTTCAATATCTTCACGTTTTAAATCGAATACTGATTTTTCTGCGATTAACCATGACCATAAATAAAAGCGTTCAAGCTCATTTCGAAAACGACTATAAGTGGCTTCTGATTTTCGGCCATAAACATATAAAAACTGATACAAGAATGTCAGATCGGCTTTTGATTCAGTTACAGTCAAGCCAATTTCCTGTATAAAGGATGCAAGTTCTGGGTATTCTGAATTGAGAGTACCGTCATCTAGATGGGCAATTTGATATCTTAATTGTTTTAACGTATCAACCAAAGCAACAAGCATAATGTATAAATATTCAATTAAATAATAGACTTACAGAATAACGTTAAAGTCCGATACTGTCTAGTATTGGACATAGTAAAGCTCTAATTATTTTAATACCGTGATTATTCTATGGTTGTTGGTTGCTATATCTTATTAAGGAAAACATTATGAAAAAACTAATTATACTAAGCGTACTTGCTTTAACTGTTGCTTTAACTGTTGCGTTAACTGGGTGTGCTACTACAGGTAGTGCATCGCCAAGCGAAAAACGTTCACTTGTACAAAGTATGAAAGCAAACACATTAGATAAATTATACGCTGAAAAACCTGATGTTAAAAAACAAATTGCTAACTCTGCTGGTTATGCTGTATTCGATAACGCAAATGTAAATGTAGTGCTTGCTAGCTTTGGCGGTGGTTACGGTGTTGTTAGAAATAATCTCACAGGTAAATCGACTTACATGAATATGGGCGAAGCCGGTTTAGGACTTGGTTTAGGCGTTAAAGATTTTAACGTTGTAATGGTTTTTCATAACCAAGCTGCACTAAATAGATTTATTGAACATGGTTGGGCATTTGGCGGAAACGCTGATGCAGCAGCAAAATATGAAGATAAAGGCGGTGCACTAGTTGCCGAAGCGATTGCAGATCAAGTTACTGTATATTCTGTAACCGAAAATGGCCTTGCACTACAAGCTGTATTAAAGGGAACTAAGTTTTGGGTTGATTCAGAGCTTAATTAACCACCAAATTACTCTCCTAAAAGCGAGCTGGTTTGTATAATCACGCTCGCTTTATTAAAACCCAACCAATTTAACATAACGTAATTTATGGGTTATTATAATTGAAAGCGTTCTATGGTTGTGTATTCACGTTATATAAGTCCCTACTAATTTTTCAGTATTTATACTACCTAATCAATCATAATTTGTATAAAAGTTACCATGTTTATAATTACTTACACTATTTGACTAACTATATACTAAAGCAACTAAAGAGCGAGGTTTGAGTGAAAGGTAAATCAGTAGCTATGTATTAGCATGTAAAGCTAGCGCACCCGAAGAAAAACTAGCAGCCATAATCTATCGAGTATATTAACCAGAAAAAGGTGCATGGTCAGACTGTAAAATTTCAATGGAAGATCATACAATGACTACTCCTTGGGGAAAGGTTAAACCCTCTGATGTTCAGCGAGAAAGTCTGAATCAATATATAAAATGCTCAAAAAAAATAATAATACTCAGGATTTGTATTTATCTGATCTGCAAGACCAGCTTTTACTTATCGTTGGTGAAATATCACAAAGGACGGGTTAATCTTTAAGTTAGAAATTTTTCCGCAAGTATTAATAATACTTAGTTATATAATCAGGGAAGTATATGAAAATTTCAAAATCAATTAGTAAAAAAATTTACGAATCTAAAGTTTATTTTAAAGATATCATTATATTTTTAGATTTAATCAGTTCTAAAGATGAACTTTTAAATGGGATTAAAGTTTTTTACATCTCTTTTTCATCAGGTGAAGATGTTCGATACACTTTTGATTCGATAGAAGATGTTTTAAATATCGATAATATAAAAGCATTAGAAAGCACTAGAATATCCTCCTTTGATTTATTTATAGACAACACTATAGTTTTACAATTAGACCCTAGTTTTATTGAGATAAACTATGAAATAAATTCTAGAATAGGTCATCTTATATCTGATATTGCTATAGAAACTTTAAAACTCAGAACCTCTTCAGTATTTGGATTTATAGAAAGAAAGCCATTTCATTTCATTATTTTTTCAACATTACTTTATACGCTCATAAATATATTTATATACCAAAAATTTCATTTTATATCTTTTGTCATATTCTTTTTTTCCATATCATTTATTAAATTTCTGACCGAGATCATGTCGCGAGCTAAGATATTAATGAGTAATAACAATGATAGTTTTCTTATAAGAAAAGCTGATGATCTAAAAATAGCTGGAGCATTTTTATGCTTAGGTTATGTACTAGGTGCAATATTTAAATTCTAGCTTTTAAACTAAACAATATATCAGTAAAAACTATATCTTTATCAGAAAAGAGCTTCTACTCTTTTTTATGTACAACATACCTTAGTTGCAATCTACATGGGAAGGATCAATTTCAAGCATAATTACTGTCTTATAACGCCAAACTGTCATAACAAATAGTTCAATCAAGACGTTAATAATAAAGGGCTTTCCGCCCTATCAATTACTATATACCGTAATTGATAGGGTGTAGGTTGCAGTAAAAAAATTAGAAATATTTAGAATCAAATTTTTCCGTATCTAAATTTTTATCAAACGCCTCAGCTAATTTCTCAGTTTCACTAAAAACAGTATTCCAATATTTAATACGTGTATCGGCATCAAGATCGGTAAAATCATTTCTATCTGGAATTTTTCCGTAAGGTAAGCTTGCTACGAATTCTTTTGAGGGGGTGATCATCACTACGTTATCGTAATTAAGTGGTGATACTTTACGTTTTAAATTTTTATCGAACCACCCTGCTTTTGGCTCGCTATTAAAATGCGGATATAAAATAAGTCCTGGGTTATTAATTTTTAAATCAAAGTGGTAATCAATTATTCCGCCATCGCGATATATTCCTTGCGGCGAGCCTGCAATATTTTTTATGCCTTGCATAACAAGTGGTATTGAACCCGATGCAAGTAATGCATCTTTTAAATTATTTTGAGTAAGCGCTATGTTTTGCGTTTTAAAATTGTAGCTGTCGGTAATTGATAAGTCACTTGTTGCTGGGCCAAATATAAAGCGCTCATACTGTGAGCCTAATAATTTTCGGTTAACGCGGTTAAGCATGTAACTTTTTGATAAACCCATTAACTGTATTAATTTATTTTCGCTGGCAATAAAACCATTCGATTTCGCTACAATAAAGTGCGCTTTAAATACGGGGTTATTTATAATTTCGGCCACACCGTTATCGCCAAAAACATCTTCAAGTAATGCGCGCGCTTTTATTGTTATTTCATTTGGTGTTGGTTTATTACTTGAGTACCTAGTTTGCGAATACGATTTTGCTAATCGCTCAATGGCAGCAACAGGATCGTTTTGTGCAAAACACGCAGAGCGAAAAGCGCCGGCAGATGACCCAATTAAATTAAGTGGTTGGGTACGATTTTTAAAAAATTCACCAAAAATATATTTATCTAAGCCAAATAAAGTAAACCATTTAGGGCCGCCACTTGCACCTAAAAAAGAGGTGAAAAGTTCAGGCTTAAAGCCCTGTTCGTTAATAATTTTAGCCGCTGTTTTCCCTGCGTGAATCTCGATCATCTAAAAAATTGTGCCTTTAATTTTAGTTTCTTCAGTTATTTTTATAACACTGAGAGTGAATATTTATGCAAAATAAAAAGCAGCTTTATGTTCCCATAAAGCCGCTTTTTATAGTTAAGTATGCTTAAAATACGTGAATTAGTCCCAAATACCGTCTTCGCATTTGCCCTGTACTTTTACATCTTTTACTTTAAATTCGGGCTCTAGACCTTTGTCTCTTTGTGCGTGGTAATCACTCGTGACAGACAAAATAGTCGGCGTTAACAGTATAATAGCGATAACGTTAACCACTGTCATTAACCCTAAGGCAATATCGGCTAAATCCCAGACTTCTTTTAAGGTGGCCGACGCGCCCCACAACATCATTGATAAATAAAGCAAAGTGTAAATGCCGCGCCCTACTTTGTTGTCGAGCTTAAATAAATGCAAGTTACTCTCTGCATAGGCGTAGTTTGCCACCACCGATGTAAAAGCAAATAAGGTTATAGCGGCTGCTACAAAGTAAACACCACCTTGTGCTAAATGAGCGGTCATCGCGCTTTGTGTTAAACGAATGCCTTCCATTTCGCCGCTTATGTCTATATCGGCCAATAAAATGATCACAGCGGTACAGCTACACAGTACTATTGTATCGAAAAATACGCCTAGCATTTGTATGTAACCTTGCGTTACTGGGTGATTAGGAATTGGGCTGGCACTTGCTGAAGCATGCGGAACACTACCTGCACCGGCCTCATTAGAATATAAACCACGTTGAATACCGTTTTTAATGGCTGCGCCCATTGCACCCGCTCCGGCTTCTTGTAAACCAAACGCCGATAAAAATATATCTTTAAGCATGGCGGGTACTTGCGTGAAATTTATAATAGTAATAATTACCGCAGCAAGTACAAACACAATGCCCATTATTGGCACAACACGCTCTGCAAATCGGGCAATTGCCTTAAAGCCACCGAGTATAATTGAGCCTGCTAGTACGGTAATAACCAGACCTGAATAAAATGTAGGAACTTCAAACGCGTAATTAAGTGCGTCGGTAATTGTGTTCGTTTGCATTGCGCTAAACGTAAAGCCGTAACCTAAAAATAAACATGCGGCAAACACAATTGCGAATGCTCGGCTACCCAAACCTTGTTGAATATAATACGCAGGGCCACCTCTAAACTCGCCGCCACTATCGCGCACTTTATATACTTGCCCAAGTACGCTTTCGGCAAAGCCTGTAGCCATACCCAATATGGCGATTACCCACATCCAAAATATAGCGCCGCTGCCGCCAAGTGAAATTGCCACTGCCACACCGGCTAAATTACCGGTACCTACCCGTGCACAAAGCCCTGTACACAACGCTTGGAATGACGAAATGTCGTCTTTTTTACATTTGCTGCTGCCTTTTAAAAGGCTAAACATATGTTTAAATTTAAGTATTTGAATTGCTTTTAGTCGTACCGAAAACCATATACCTGTAAACAAAAGTATATAAATAAGTACCTGACCTTCTCCCCATAAAAGGTTGTTTACACTTTTGACGACGGTATCGAACATTACTAATCCCTTTTTATTTTATACTTTTACTTTATGTTAGCACCGACTTTAAACTCTGCATGTAGCGCTACTCAACTTTAAAACTCCGGCAGCTAATTATGCATTAAACATAATAATGTTTAAGTTTGGCTTTACCCGATAGTGAAGTGTGTATTGGTGTTTAATAATCTGTAAGTAAGCACATTCAACACTGAATTTTATTTCTATAAATATGAATAATAAATCACACCTACACTTTATATTGATTAGTTAAAAAATCAATAATATCTTTTTAAGATTCAGTATTTTATTTTGCGCATAGGTGCGGGATGCAATATTTTTTATTTTGATGCAGTAAGGTTTATATGAGGCGTAATGAGGATTAAGAATGGCAAAAAAATAGCGCATAAAGTTATGCGCTTTTTTGTAATTATATTTAATTAGTTATAGCTGTATTGTGTAGGTGCACTGTAATGGTTGTTGCTGTTAATCTGTAAATTTTGCATTGCTAAGTATGAGCGACCGGCATCTAAGCCTAATTTATGATCAAAACGTAAATCGTTATTTGAACTACCTAATAATTTGCTATGCAGTTTTTCGTCTGCAAAAATTTGTATTATTTCCACATCACTTGGTGGGTTTGCAATAAACTCAAGCTCATCTAAATACGCTTTCTCGTGCTGTATCAAGTAGTCCAATGTTTTTGGACAATAGCCTGATGCTATAGCAAATGATCTTAGCTTTTGTACCCATGCAGATTGCGCCTGAAAATTAGCGTCAACCGTTCTTATTACAACAATTTTACGAGCCCCTCGGTTGTAAGCTTCACGCACTGGTAATGGAGCGGCTAAACCGCCGTCTAGGTAAAAATCGCTCTGTGCTTGCTCTTCAGCAAGGTGTATTTCGTTAGCTGCTTTTGCGTTTAACCAAGGTGTTAACTTTACACCTTGTTTGTATAAAAACGGGAGTGCGCTAGAAGCCTTTAACAAATCACGCCATTGGCCACTCTCACCTGTTGGCGATAAGTAATATGCTTTTCTGTCTCGTGCATTAGTGGCTGTTATAAGTAGCTCACGCGCGCCTAAACTCGTTTTAGCTGTTTTAAAATCTATGGCTCTTTTTACCTCAGTGGTTTTGTCAAAGTACCAATCTAAATCAACTATATGTTTACCCACTAATCCGCGACCAAGCTGAAAAAAGCGTTTGTTACGCGAAAGCCCTCTGATTAGGCGTTTTGCATAGCCTTTTTGACGCGCTAAGTAACTAGTTAGGTTTTGCGAACCTGCAGAGGTGCCAATGAATAAATCGAATGGGTCATATTCTTGCTCTAACCACGCATCAAGTACGCCAGCTGTGAAGATCCCTCGCTGCCCGCCACCTTCAGCAATCAGTGCAACTTTTGGTTGCGCTGTTTCGTTAACTGAATTAGCTGTTGCGCTATTTAGAGACTTCACGGTGAACCTACCTTTATTTAATGATGTTTGGTTTAATACATACATTATAAAAAATAAAAGTGATATCTTAAAATTGATTGTTTAAATCAGTTCGATTGAAAAAATAGAACGGTATGTAAAGCAAAATATATACTAAAAATAGCAATCAAATTTACTTTGAATATTTAAATAACAAATACAGACATCACTTAAAGTTAATAAAATGAGTTAAAAAAGTTTAACTTTTGATGATGTCTGTATGTTAACAAGCCCAGAGTGTACGCTTGCTTAACTAACTATATTTTAGTGTTTTATTTCCATTAAAATTTCGAGTGCACGGTGGCGTTTTTCACTATCGAATACATCATTGGTAAATATAAACTCATCAACTTCTAGCTGTTTCGCTATCATCTCTAACTTGTGTTTAATACTTACATGTCCGCCTACTACGCTTAGGCTTAAAAAGTTCTCTACATGAGCGCGCTCTTGTTCGCTCCATAAGCCGTCCATGCTTTCAACGGGTGGTTTTAGCCACAACTCGTTACCGCGTATGAGTTCGAGCACACGTTGCTTAGAAGTAGTCGACAGGTATTGCGCTTCATCGTCGGTGTCTGCTGCCACTAAAGGCAGTGCAAGCATAACGTATGGCTTATCAAGGTCGCTTGATGCTTTAAATTCGCGCTTATACAACGCTATTGCGTCGTGCACAAAACGTGGTGCAAAATGCCCTGCAAATACATACGGTAACCCTTTTTGTGCCGCTAGCTGCGCGCTAAATAAACTCGAGCCTAATAACCAAATAGGAACGTTTGTGTTCTCGCCTGGAATAGCACGTATAGGATGCGTGCCGTTATAAGGACCTAACAAGGTTTGCAACTCGCTTACTTCTTGAGGAAAGCGTTCAGCACGGCTCATATCGCTATTTAATGCGCGGCTTGTTACTTGGTCGCTGCCTGGTGCTCGCCCTAGTCCTAAATCTATTCGCCCTGGATATAAGCTCTCTAACGTACCAAATTGTTCAGCAACAACTAACGGGGAGTGGTTTGGCAGCATAATACCGCCCGATCCAACGCGTATCTTTTTAGTATTACCTGCAATGTGACCAACCAAAATTGAAGTAGCAGCACAAATTATACCTGGCATATTATGATGCTCAGCAAGCCAAAAACGGTTAAAGCCAAGTTCATCTGCACGTTGTGCGTACTTAGTACTTTTATGAAGAGTGTTAGTAACGCTGTCCCCTTTGATCATGGGGGCAAGTTCTAATAACGAAAAAGGAATGGAATTTAACAAAATAGCAGCTCCTAAAAATGCATGCTAATAATGGATTACATCATTAGCATAAAACACTTAAATGGGTCTGCTATTAGCTCAATTCAAGTTACGCAGAGGTATTAAAGCAAAATAGGTATATGTTATTTTGCTCTAAGGTATTCAGGCAAGCTGTGCATCACGTTGGCGCTGCTTTTTATAGCCTTCTGAGTCTACGCCTTTTTTCCAATAACCTGAGGAAACAATATTACTGCGCGGTATATTAAATTGCTCTGTTAGCAGTGTTTTTACCCTACGTACAAGCCCAGCTTCCAATGCCATAAATACAATGGGAGGCTCTGATGTAATGTGCAAATTTTGAAGCGCGCTCAGTAGCACTTCGTCAGCGTTGTCGGTAACAAGCCAATTAACATCGCGGCTTGTTTCTAAATCAATAATGTCTTTTTCGGTGGGTACATGTACAAAGGCATCAATTTTTGAAGTTAAAGGTAATTGCTGCGCATACCCTTTTATTGCATTTACCGATGTTAAATCGCCTAGTAATACATAATGCGAATGCTCATAATTATCTAGCTTTTTAGGGCCTGGTCCTGCAATACCTAGCTCGTCGCCTACTTTTGCAATTTTAGCCCAGTCAGTTGCAGGGCCTTGGTGCATATTTATAACAAAATCAAGCGTTAGCGCCCCTGTTTGTGCATCTACATGCCTTATTGTATATGACCGTATACAGGCTGTTTTTAAGTTAAAATCTACTTCACCATTTTTTGGGAACAGTACTTTTACATAGTTACCAATGTACTGTGAGGTTAAGTCTTTAAAATCATCAGAGCCTACAACAATACGCTGTAGGTGGGGTGTGATTTGCTGTGTACTTAATACGTTGGCTTTGCGAACTTGTTTACTCATGTATTACCTCGTTTTACAAAACTTAGACTTTAATACCACCTGCATAAATCTTTGATCAATTTAACGAATTAAATTGCACTATAACGTTGTTAAAAATTTTTATTTAGAACGACTAGGGTCTGTTGATATTTCAAGATTAAATTTGCAGCAGCCTGTTTGGTATTTAGGCAAGGCAGAGACTATGCAGTGTGGTTATTCCCCATAAATGGGCGATAACGTAGCATTAATGCCAAACAGGCGCTGCCCAAAGGGTTCTTCCTAGGGGCTACTTACTCTTTGTTGCTCGGTTTTTACTTAGCCCACTAGGTTACAAATCTCGCGCCGCGATTAAATAGCCCCTAGTTTGAACAAATTTTAATCCGCAAAGAACAACAGACCCTAGATACAAAAGTTTTTGCCTAGTTCTAGCGTAATTTTCTTAACGTTAAATAGACCCCATATATAAGCAGATTGGTATAATAATTGGCTGCTATAAAAAGCAGGTATTGCACAACGCCCCATTGGTTGATAAAATCAACTATAGTCAAATTAATTGACTTTGTCAACTATATTGAGAATTCTATGAATACACCTTTATCAAATACGCTGTTTGAACTAATGCAAAATTACCGTGTCACAATTCGTGAAGCAATTAACGCAGGCGAACTGGGTATTAATGCTATGCACGTACGCTGCATACATATTATCGCGAACGTAAATAACTGTACGGCTAACGATATTGTTACTAAAACACAGCGCGACAAAGCGCAAATAGCACGTTTAATTAAAGATCTTATTGGCTTAAATTTAATTAATAAACAGGCGAGTGAGCACGATAAACGCTGCTTTATTTTGTCGCTCACAGAGCAAGGTAAAGTTCTTTTTGATAAGTTATTAGCCTCAGAGAAAAAAATAAATAATCAAATGTGTAAAAACTTAAACCCTCAACAAATCAAAGACTTTTTAGATACCGCACAACAAATGATCAAAAACATGGATTGATCAGCCATACATTTCTTGGCATAACTTACACAAAACGCATATACTGTACACTTATACAGTATATGCGTTTTAGGTTGTGTTATGTTTGTCATTCCCATTTATATAGAAGCAGGCGTGTGTGGTTTTGAATCCCCCGCAGCGCAGTACACCGAGCTAGGTGTAACCCTTGATGAGCTTTTAATAAAGCATCCAGATGCCACGTTTATTGGTATTGCATCAGGTAACTCTATGCAAGAAGTCGGAATTTTTGAAGGGGATTTATTAGTTATCGACCGTGCAGAGCCTGCAGAAAATGGTGACGTTATTGTTGCGAACTTAAATGGTCTTTTTGTATGCAAGCTGCTTGATAAAACCAATGCACGGCTGCTTTCAGCTTCTTCTTTACATAAGCCTGTACAACTAACCTCTGCAGACGAATTTCAGCTAGAAGGCGTAGTAACGCTATCAATAAGAATGCACAGGCAAAGCCCAGAGTTACTAAAATGTATGCCTTAGTTGATGCTGTGTCATTTTATGCCAGTGCCGAAAAAGTATTCGACCCTGCTATTCGCTCCAAACCCGTGGTTGTACTTACTAATAACGATGGCTGTGTATGCGCTATTTGTCCTATTGCTCGGCGCTTAAATATTCCTAAATTTGGCCCGTACTTTAAAGTTAAGCATTTACTTGAGCAAAACAACGTTGTTATTCGCTCTAGCAATTACGAGCTTTATGCTGATTTAAGCGACAAGATGATGAATATTATTGGCCGCTTTTGCGATACACAACACATATACAGTATTGATGAATCGTTTTTGCACTTTAATGGCTACACATCATTAATTAAAGACTGGCATGAGTACGGCCATACAATAAGGCGCACAGTATGGCGCGAAACAAAGCTTCCTGTAGGTGTAGGTTTTGGCCCAACCCCTACTTTAGCAAAAGCCGCTAACCATGCAGCTAAAAAGCTCAGTGGTTTTAATGGTGTAGCAGTAATAAATAGCGAGCAAACTCGCCAAGCTATTTTACAAAGAATGAGCTGCGAAGATGTCTGGGGAATAGGCCGGCGACTAGCTAAAAAGCTTAAAATAATGAATATACACACCGCTTGGGATCTTGCTCAGCAAAACCCTAAAACAATGCGCCGTGCATTTAGTGTGGTTGTTGAACGTACAGTAAGCGAACTTAACGGGATAACATGTTTAAACTGGGATGATGTACGACAAGACAAGCGAGAGATTTATTCGACCCGTAGTTTTGGAGAGCGCATATGCGAGCCAACAGCCCTTAAAACAGCGCTAATTAACCATGTAACCACAGTAGCTAATAAACTAAGGGCGCAACGTTCGCTCACTCACCAGCTTTATATTTTTGCAGCCAGTGGCGCGCACGAAAACAGATATTATAAAAAGTCGTTTGTGTATAAGTTCCCCTCACCCACTAACGACACCTGTGTGATGGCTAATGCTGTATCTGAGGTATTTAATAATATTTACCAACCGGGGATCCGATTTTATAAGTGTGGTGTGGGCGCGGTAGAGCTAATATCAGAACAGTTTCAGCAAAATGACTTATTTAATAAGAGCCCTGATAATCCAAAGCTTATGCAATGCCTAGATACAATCAATAATCGATACGGAAAAGGGATACTCAGCCTTGCAAGCAGTAAATTAAATGACCGATGGCACATGAACCGTGATTTTTTATCGCCGCAGTACACTACGCGTTGGCGCGATATCCCTAAAATATACTGCGAATGATTTACTACTTACTAGATGCTTTACTTGCTCTCGTCTGCTTTTTTAAATGTGCACTCTACACTAGGTTCGCTTAATGTGTATTTTAGTGTGTTATCAGCTAAGAATTTGATACTTTGACTGATTGTTTTTTCGTTTGCAGGGTTTTCACAACGGCTCATTCTTAAACCGTTTTCAAGGCCATCACTTTTATATTTAAGCGTACTGGTTATAAAACAAAAGTTTGGTTTTTTAATAGTGCGAGTACCATTGTGGAGCGATCCAAATACAATTTGTTCTCCAAGTTTAAAACCTGCACTTAAATCACTTTCGTCTGTCAAACTCAAATCGCTATTAACGCATAACCCTGAATTGGTCGACACAACTTCGTATGCCCCCAATTTTGACTTTAAAAACGGTATAAATCGTGTTTTATTACTCGGCTCAGAAAAAGCATTTGCACTTGTAAAAGCGACAGTTAATAAAGCGAGTGTTAAATATTTCATTTCGTGGGTGTATCCTCGTGAGTCAGCGTGTTAAATAATAGCAAAATGCCTAATCACTTAGCTTTTATAACTTTTAACAACTATAACAGAGATTTACTATAAAAGGAGAGAAGTCGTATTACAGGAGCGAGCGCGTGAGTAGGACGCGGAAGCTTTGCTCGGTTTTTACTTATTCTTACATGGATGTAAGCCATTAGAATAACCCAGGAGCAGTTGTCGAGCCCACTAGTTTACAAGTTTCGCGCCGCGATTAAATCCTTCTTAGATTGAACAAATTCAACCACCAAAGGTAAACATGCCCTAGATACTCATTACAAACCATTTTGTTGTTAAGCACTTTATTTAATACGTACTTAAACAACAAAACGATTTATACCAATGCGCTTAATTGTAAGGGTAAATTGAACTCATCAGATTGTTTAACTAGTTATACGAATTGGTATTTATTTTATTGCCAGTACTTTGCAAATAATAAAGGGTAGCTCTGTTTTAAAAACTTAGGTTTGTCTTTAAAACGTTTACCTTTGGGTTCATCACTGCCAGATGGGATAAACGGCAATTCGTCTTCGTTACGTTCTTCAAATAATAAACCGGCTATTAAGTCGTACTCATCAATGTACGGATAAGGCTGCTCGTTTAAGTAATAAACAGGTGTACACTGCGCTATCGAATCAGCATTTTCTAAGGCGTTTTCGAATACTGTTTTACCGCGCGAAATTAACCAACATCTAAATTCGCTAAAGCCGTAATCGTCGTTACATCCAGCCATCACAAAGGCGGCACCAAACACATCCCAGGTAAAACACTTGCGCATATGTATGCCAAAATGCTTATCAAAATCAATAAGGTGTTGATCGCTTAAATCATTAAGTTTAGTTTTTAGGTTATCGCTCACACTTTGCGGATCGAGCCCTAAATCAGGCGTTGTTACTAATTCCCAAAAAGCCTGTTCTGTTAACGCTGCCATTATAAAATCTCTTTTACTCGGCCAACTTGACCATCTTCTAAACGTACTTTAATGCCGTGTGGGTGATTGGGTGATTTTGTTAAAAGGCGCTCAACAACACCCTCAGTTAATGTGCCACTGCGTTGATCTTCTTTTAATACAATATTTACTGTGGTACCTGGTGAAATTTGCGAACGCGTAGGAACAGCCATAATTTAAACCCTAAAAATAATTTATCTAATTATAACGTCCATGTGCTATCAAACCAACAAAAGCTCTGTTAATTGGCGGAAAATGAAATATGTGCTGGTTTTGCGTTCAACTTAATAACTGCTAACTCGTTAAGTATAATAGCTGTTAATTCGTTAAGTTGCGGTTTTGCACTTTCAAGGGCTATATCATCGTTAAAATAGCACTGTACTTTTAACGTATTGGCCTCGTTATTTAAATCAATGGTATGCGTTAGATAATCAAAACCAATTACGCTTTCTTTTATTGCCTCGCATGCATTAGTAAGTGCTAGTCGAATGTGCTTATCGCGCTGCTTTTGAGTTTTAGTCATAAATATAAAGGTTACTTATTTAGTTTCTGCTTGTTGCTGTTTTTTAAACTCTTCGTAGTTAGAGTCTTGTTTATCTAGGCATTCGTAATATTCTTTGTCGGCTTTATAGTTACATTCATCAAGGCGCGCCGATTGAACTTCATGAAAACGCGCGTCGGAGCTGCAACCAGCTAAAACACATAATCCAACAATAAGTAATGCGCTACTTTTTAGTTTATTGATAAACATTAAATTTCCTTACACTTTCTATATCGAAAAAGCGTTAAATTATTACAATATTATTGTATATTAGCGCCATAAAATCTTAATCTCTAAAGGATCTATTTATATGATGTCGCAGTTACAAAAGTTGTTTCAGCGTATAGACAAAAGCAAGATATTTCAATCATTTGTTATAGCTGTAATTATTGTTTCTGCCCTGACAGTCGGTGCGCACACTTACTCACTACATCCTACCGTAGAGCTTGCTCTAAATTGGATGGACGTTGGCATTACCGCATTCTTTTTAGTTGAACTAGTAATCCGCTTTATTGCAAGTAAAGGCATAAAACACTTTTTTTCTAAAGGATGGAATATATTCGACACCATCATAGTATTGGGCAGTTTATATCCTGCTGCTGGCTCTACTATGTTAATTGCTCGTCTACTTCGCATATTTAGGGTATTGCGATTGGTATCGATGATCCCAGAGCTGCGCTTATTAGTTAACTCATTGCTTAAAGCCATTCCGCAAATGGGTTATATAGCCCTATTAATGTTTGTTATTTTTTATATATACGCTGCAATGGGCAGCATGATGTTTGCTGAAATAAACCCCGTACTTTGGCAAGACGTATCAATCTCAATGCTTACTCTGTTTAGGGTGGCAACGTTTGAAGATTGGACCGATATAATGTACGAGACAATGGCGGTGTACGAACTAAGCTGGATTTATTACCTTACGTTTATATTTTTAACCGCATTTGTATTTTTAAATATGATGGTAGGTGCCATTTTAGAAGTAATGAGTGAAGAGCACCGCAAAGCGCGAGAAGAGCTCGCAGACGACAGCTCATTACCTGCAACGCAAGGGCAGGTAAACGAACTACAATCCCAAATTGCTGAGCTTAAAGAGCTATTGAGTAACCGCAAAAACTAATCTGAGAAGAGTACTAAAGCACCCACTTAAAGTTTAAAAAGTGGGTGCAGCTTAAGTATTTAACTAAAACGAACATTACCAAAGAGCTTTAATTCTCCTCGTTATCAGATTTTTCATCCGTATCTTCAAAAGAAATAACGTTATCTACTTTCATTTTAAACGCATCAAAAAATGCGTTTTCTAATACCGAAATCACAGCTTGAAAAGTCGAAACATCCGTATTATCTAATTGCCCCTCTATAGGGATACGTGCAGCAACAAGTTTAGACTCATCGTTTTCGAGTATAGAGCCCAGTAAATCAACACTGCCTTCAAATATGGCTGTAAATATTCCATCGTCATCTTTTTCTATATCTTCGCGCCACGAGAACACGCTCAAGTTTTGAACGCCCGCCTTTACATAACCATTTAAGTTATTATCTTTAGCCACAAGTTCCATAGCACCATCAATGCCACCCGCTTCAATATCAAAAGGCGTGTATACCTTAAATACAGTATCGAGGTTTTTAACAGAGAAACGCTGTACTTCTGCGTTAAAATCAAAATTGGCTTGTTTGCTAAAGGGATCTAATTTGCCATCAAACTTTAATGCGGCCTCCCCCATTAATGCACCTTCTACGTTTAGAGTAGTCACTAGTGTTTTTGATAGGTTTTGCGCGTTGGTTATATTTTCAATTCGAGCGTTGATATTTGATATAAAAGTGGGTTTTTCACCACTATTCGTTGAGTTAACTAAAGTTAACTTGCCTTGCTCAATTGTTAAGGTATCAATAGAAAACAGTACTAAATTATTGGCGAGACCTACCCAAGTAGTTTCGTCTTTTACTTGTTTATTTTGCTCAGAAGCATTGGGATCTTTATCGTAAATAACTATTTTAGGACGCGTAAACGCCATATTTGTTACTAAATTCCCTTTTAAAAGGGCTGACCACGCAAGTGAAAAATCGAGAGTTTGAATACTCAGCAAAGGCTTAGGAGCTGAAGTTGCATCAACAGCGTAAATTTCAACGTCGTCAATCGCGTAGGCACCGCGATATAAAAACAAATCTACATCACCAACATGCCCCGTAACACCTTGTGTGTGTTTTAGCTGATAATTTACGTACTGCTGAAGCACATAAGGCGCAGCTATTCTGGCAATAATAAGAACTAATAAAATAACCGCTAATGAGTTAAACCATTTGCTATGAAATACATTAGAAACCGAGCTCATTGTAATTTCCTTTACCTAATACTTTCAAATGAGCATTTTAAACATGTAAGAATTACGCAAAATTGTAATAACACTACGTATAACGCATTTAAAATACATCGTTGGTAGCCTCATTGTAGCTAAACAGGCTAATCTACGTATTAAGAGCAAAGGTTATACCACTTTAAGAGTGAACGATGAATATGAAGATTCAAAAGTACGAGTAGGGAAATATTCTAAGGTAGTAAAATGCAATATAGATTTTAAGTTTTTCTGAAAAAATGATGTAAATCCAGTATTTAAAATAAGACATTGCTGCAAAATGTAATTTATACAGCAATGCTTAATTGAATATAAAGCGAGTGTATCCCTTTAACTTATAAGTGAAAATGCTTGATCAAATCTAACTGGTTTACTGAATATAAAACCTTGATACTTATCAATTTGTAAGCTTTGTAATAACGTTAACTGAGCTGGACTTTCTACGCCCTCAGCTATTACTTGGCATCCAATCATATGCGACATGTTAGTTACCGCAGATACAATACTTTTATCTTTTGAGCATTCACAAATGTTATCAATATAAGATTTGTCTATTTTAATGTAATCAACTGATAGCTCTTTTAAAACCGATATAGAAGAAAACCCAGTACCAAAGTCATCAATAGAGATACGCACACCGGTATTTTTTATGGCCGTAATCACTTTTGACAAATACGGTAAATTTTTGATCATGACTGTTTCTGTTATCTCTAAATGCACATTGTATGGTTTGACTGCGTACCTACTTAAAAGCGCAACTAAAAAATCTAAAAAGTTATGGTTTTCTAGTTGCAGCACCGACACATTAATCGACAATCCAATCTTACTATTCACAGCGTTTAACTTACTTAAACTCGCGATGGCTTGTTCTAGTACAAATTCACCTAATATATTAATTTTTCCATATCGCTCTGCAATATCTATAAATTCTGAAGGGGGGATAAATTCATCATTAAACTGCCAACGAAGTAGTACTTCAAACGTGGTTATTTCATTTGTACTTATATCAACAATAGGTTGATAACACAGATGAAAGTCACCTTTTTCTACGCACTCTTTAATTGAGCTACGAAGTACTTCTTCTCTTTTAAGCGATTCATGCATTCGCTCGTCAAATACTGATATTTCATTACGGCTTTTCTTACCTTCATACATAGCAACATCAGCGTATTTAATCGCGTCTTCAAGGTTAAAATTTTCACGCGTAAAATACAGCCCAACCTTAAAAGAAGGGTTTACTTGATAGCTATCCATGCTTACTGTTTTCGTTAAAGTTTTAACTAATCTAAAAACACAGTCAAAAAGTTCGTCTTCGGTGTTACTACGAGAATAAAAAATAAACTCATCCCCTCCCCAACGACAAGCAATAAAATCGCCCTGAGTTTGTGTTTCAACTAATCGTTTACCTGTTTGGGCCAGAACAAAGTCACCAAAATCGTGACCGTATTTATCGTTGATGATTTTAAAGTCATCCATATCTAAAAATAAAACGGCTTTAATATCATCATTTTGATTGGCTAAATCAAGTTCAACATTAGAAACAAAGCTCCCCCTGTTAAACAATTTAGTTAAATTATCTTTTTGCTCTAAAAGGATTATTTGTTCGGTACGAAGTTGCACTTCGTTTTCTAAGTTTTCAATAAATTGATCTAACTTAAGTTCATTATTAATTGATGACTTTACATCTTTAGCAGAACGTACAGCGGTAACAAAACACAAAATAAACCATAAAACGAGCCCTAAAATACCTAGTACATTCTCATCTTCAATAGGCTGTAAAAGTAATAAAATACTAAAAGGAACCAGTAAACAGGTTATATACGACAAGGAGGAACGAATATCAGAAGCTAAAACATTTACACCGCCACCAGCAAGGGAGCTAAAAACAACGAGTGATACAAACTTCTCCTGCATTGGCATATTTTCATAAAACAAAATGGGGAAAGCAGCCCAAGTTACGGCTGTTAATAATAAACCTATAAAATACAGATGATATTTAAAAGCATGGGTGTTGTTAACAAATACATGGCTGGCTATTCGAAGTAATGAAATAAATGATAACGTAAAAAGCCAGTAAAGTTTTTCTTGCGAGGCGCTGTGGTTAATACTGCTAAAAATAAGAAAACAAGAAACAACCGTGTTTATAGCAATTGCAGAACTAAAATAGGAGCTAACAAATGCTAATCGCTTATTGGCAAAGTTATTTATATGAGAGGTCATTAATGTTACTTGAATAGGCTGTTGCACAATGTAAACAGTTTACTTAAGTTCAATAATAAACAACAGTGAACATTCATAAAAAAGTATTGTTTAAGCCTCTTAAGCGGTTTTATAAGCCATTAAACTAAAAAGGGCTGGTAAATTGCCAACCCCTTTTGTTAATACTGATTATATATTATACCAATTCGCTTAATTAAGTGATCTATTTTGAGGGAAGAAAAATCGTGTCGATAACAAGGCAAAGATTTCGTTATTTAGTTGTTCTATATCAGAAATATTTAACGTAGTTAGCGTCAGATTTAACCCCTCAAATTGATTAAGTATTATTGCGAATTGGTATTACTCACCATCAACAATTATGCGTAGCATACGACGAAGTGGCTCTGCCGCTCCCCACAAAAGCTGATCGCCTACTGTAAATGCGCTGATGTATTTTGGCCCCATCGCTAATTTACGAATACGGCCAACAGGAATTGTTAAAGTGCCTGTTACTTTAACGGGTGTTAAGTCTGTTGCGCTAATTTCACGCTCGTTAGGAATAACCTTAACCCACTCGTTATGAGACGCTAAAATTTCTTCAATTTTTTCTACGCTAATATCTTCACGTAATTTAATGGTCATCGCTTGTGAATGACAACGCATAGCGCCAATACGTACACATAAACCATCAATTGGTACTGGTTGCTTTGAAGAACCTAAAATTTTGTTCGCTTCAACTTGCGCTTTCCATTCTTCTTTAGACTGACCACTTGGCATAGGTACGTCAATCCAAGGGATTAAACTGCCCGCTAATGGCACACCAAATTGGTCTTGTGGTAAGTCTTTTGACGCCATTGTTTCACTGACTATTTTATCAATTTCTAAAATAGCAGAGCTTGGGTTATCTAGTTTATCTGCAACACTTGCATGAATAGCGCCCATTTGTGCAATAAGCTCTTTCATATTTCGTGCACCAGCGCCCGACGCCGCTTGGTAAGTCATTGGGCTTACCCATTCAATTAGGTCTTGCTCAAATAAACCACCTAATGCAAGTAGCATCAGCGATACAGTACAGTTACCGCCCACAAAGGTTTTAACGCCTTGCTCTAAGCCTTGTTCAATAACATCTTTGTTTACGGGATCTAGCACTATTATGCTGTCCTCACTCATACGCAGTGCTGAAGCTGCATCAATCCAGTAACCATCCCAACCCGACTCTCGAAGTTTTGGATATACCGCATTAGTGTAGTCACCGCCTTGGCAAGTAACAATAATATCCATTTTAGCAAGTTTGCTAATGTCACTTGCATCTAGTAATGGTTTTGCGTCGCCTGCTATATCTGGGCCTAGTTGACCCGCTTGTGAGGTGGTGAAAAAGGTGGTGTCGATATGGGCAAAATCACTTTGCTGCTGCATACGTTCTAATAACACAGAGCCAACCATGCCACGCCAACCGACTAATCCTACTTTTTTCATTGTTTGTTCCACTGTTTGATTCATAAAAGATGCCTTAATACATTAAAAATTAAATTCATTGCGTGAGATTTAATTTTCATTAACGCTAAACTAACACTGGCTGAAAGCTAAAACTAGCGAATAAAACAGAACTTAAATATTTTTCATACTGAGCATAAACACAAAAAAGCTCTGTATTAAAATACAGAGCTAATAGATAGTGAAGTTTATTATTTCATTCCTTGAGTTTTATTTTAAATAAAGCTTAAAACTCATAGCTATAACTTAAACTAAACTCAGTGCCGGTGTCTTGTCCCCAAAGGGTAAGACCTTCTTGTTCAATTTCTTTTTCTTGGCCAAGCATATTCTTAACCTTAAAATTAACTTTAGAGTTAAAGTTAGGGAAGTAAGAATAAACTAAATCAACTGAGTGAAACGACTTTTCTTCGGCATCTTCATTACCACGTGTACCAGGTACAATTATACGAGGACCAAACACATTATAAATTAATGAAGTTGAATGAAATCCATCATCCGAGTCATAGCCCATTTGTAAGTTTGCAACCCACTCAGAATGACCAACTAAACGACGCTCATTGTTAGTTACAATATTCGATACCGTATCGGCCTCAAGGGCTTCTTTGAGTTGTGTTTCAAACAGTGAGTCAACACCGTCTGAATCATTAATCCCCAAATTAACACTTGAGTCAGATAGCGTAACGTTGCCTGACAAGAATGCTGAGGACCAATCTTTATTTATAAAGCCAAAGTCAGTTAAAAAATCAACTTCAATACCCGACAATTTACCCGACTGAGCATTAGCTGTTAATAACTGTGGAGATGCTCCCCCTACGCCCGCAAGCTCAACCATTTCAATTGGGTTTTCAATGTCTTTATAAAACAATGCAACAGAAAGGTTATTACCTGATGGCATATACCATTCAAACCTAAAATCAACATTTTTTAAATTAGAACTTTGTAAACTAGGAGATCCTCTCACCAAAAACTCAGTTAACGGGTCAACAAAGAAAGACGAGCTTACATCACGTAGATCTGGGCGAATGGTTGTTTCACTTAAATTTAAGCGAAATTGCATCTCTTCATCCATGATGTACGTAACAGCTAAAGAAGGAAAAAAGTTATCTTCATTAATAGCTACATCTTGGATTTCTTGTAGCGTATTTTCAAAGAAATTAGTATGCGCTTCATAACCGACTGATACTTGCGAAAAATCTTCCCATCGAACGCCACCAGTAAAACGCCAAGTGTTTTGATAGAAGTAATCCGCCATAAAATAATAAGCATCTAATTTATGCGCTGCACTGTACTTATCACCATCAGTGGTGCCGTCATCAAAAATACCTGAGCCAGTTACACTTGCATAAAAAGCGTCATTCGCCGTGTTTTCATCCGCAAAAATATCGCTTACGTTAGAACCGAACGAGTACTCATCGCTTATACCACGGTGCGTAATGCCAAACTTCACATTACTTGCATCACGTTTTTTCTCTGAAAAATCGCCGCCTATTTTTAACTCAAGCTCATAGCCGTCACCATAAAAAGGCATACCCATATTCCAACCAAATGTTTCAACATCGTCGTGTAATACTTGATACTCACGGGTGATATTTGTTGCAGCTACATCTTGTAATTGTTCAGATTCAAGCACGCCATCAACTAAGTTTTGCTGATAAACAACATCTAAACCACCTGGTGCATTACGGTTTGCTCGACTTAAACCGCCATACCAATCAAAAAATAAATTATTTAGCTCTGGAAAGTTGTGCGTCCCCTTAAGCTGAGTCGAAAACATTTCGCGCTCTTCGTACGTAATATCTACTCGGCGTAATTCGGTGACACCTTCTTCGGTTTCATTTGCATCAAAGTAATCGCGGTTACGTACGCGGTCACTCATGTCATGAAGTGCAATATTAGTAAGCTCAAACTTATGGTTTGAATTTAACTCATATCCTAAATTTAATGTGCCGCTCCAACGTACATTTTGCTCAGTCGATGTACCATCGTAATACTGGGCAAAACATTTGTCTTCACAGCCTAAGCTACCAAGGCTTGAGCCGCTTTGCTCTTGAACTACTTCCCACTCGTTATCGTAAGATACGGCTGCAAGCACACCAAAAGTACCGACCTCACTTTCAAATCTATCACCTAAGGCAATAGAGAAGTTCATGGCAGGGTCAACATCCTTTTCTGAAATACCTACATCCCAATCAAGCGATTGAATCAGGTTTTTACGCTCAGCTAACGTAGTGTTTATATTGCCCTCAAGACCAGCATCACTGGTAAGCGCAGTAGTAAACACATCCGATAATGCTCGCGAACCATCATCTCGACCCATCCAGTCATCATCACCGCCACTGTAAAAGTAACCGGTATCGCTATTAGAAGTATTGTACGATGTACCCACTTGTACTTTTAATAAAAAGTCAGAAGGAATTGATTTAGTGCGAATATTTACATTACCTCCACCAAAATGCGCTGGCATATCCGGTGAAAATGACTTTTGTACACTCAAGCTTTCAATAATTTCAGATGGAAATAAATCCAAAGGAACCACTGAGCGAGTAGGATCAGGACTTGGTACATACATGCTATTTAGCTGAGTACTAGAATAGCGTTCACCTAAACCACGCACATAAATAAATTTGCCATCGACTAACGTTAAACCAGTAACACGACGAAGTGCAGAGGCGGCATCGCCATCACCAGTACGTGATATTTGGTCTGCACCCATAATATCAGCAACAAACGCTTGGTTTTGACGTTCTTGCAGTACCGCACCCGCACTGCCCTTTAATCGTTGCCCTACAGCAACAACTTCTTCTATTTCTTGCTCTTCTACTTGCTGCTCAGCAGCCGTGACTGTATTTACTGATAAACCAAGTAACGCAGCCATTACAGCGTAGTTTAACTTTGATAAAGCAAGTGTAGAGGGTTTAAAAGATTTCATTTTTATACTCCGAAACAAAACAAGACATTAGCCGAGCTTTCGCTCGGCTATAATGTGGTTTGGGTTAAAGGCCTACTTTTACCCAACCTGCTGTCCAGTCTGTTTGTGCATCCATCGCACCAATGTAATCTACAGAATCAAAGTAACTATCTAAGCTTGATGAATCAAAGCCATTACCGAGTAATAACGACTCAGCAGTTGGCATATAGCCATTATCTGCTAGCCCAAGGTCAGCGGCTACTTGAACTGAATTGCCTGTTTGTCCTAAGAACCAAGATTCAACATTACCTGTACCAATTGCTTGCGTACCAAAGTTGTTAGCGGTTTCACACGCAACGATTGAGTGAGTAACAGTTAATGTACCGTCCTCTGCTCGCGGCGCTGAATCAGAGCCTACTCGTAAACAGTTTGAATAGTCTGCCCCGCCTGTCACCACTACGTTTTTAAGCATACCCGCAGTACCTGCACGTAAGCGGATACCATTTACACCCACATTACCAATAATTGTTACATTAGAGATAGTTGGCATTGTTAGTGGCGTTGCACTTGAATCAAACTCAGAGTTATCAGCTTCAATTGCATTGTCGCCCTCAGAGTCTGATTGTTTAATCAGTACATATTGCGCTTTACCCGTCCAACCGAATGACCAATCAAGTGAATCATCGCCTATGCTTGTTAAAACAAGGTGACTAATATTTGCAGTACCACCAAAAAATTCAACACCATCGTCTAGATTTTCATGAACGTGAATGTAATCTAGTTCAGTCTGACGACCAACACCCGCAAGTGTAATACCGTTAAGTTCATCGCCATTACCCAGCGTTTTACCCGCTTGCTTAACTGCAACATACTTTAGCGTACCTGAATTATCTTCAGGGTCATTACCACCGAACTGGCCTGCGTCACCTTCAGCAGACACACCACAGTTTGCAAGTTCATCTGCGGTAGCTTCACCTTGTTGGTCGCCACATGAGTTAGCAGGTGCATTACCCAATAATACTAAACCGCCCCATTGACCAATCGTAGTTTCGCCGCCCGTCATATCCTGGATTGACGTCATAGTAATTGGTTGATTTACACTGCCTACCGCTTCAATTTTAGAACCACGGCGAACAACTAAGAAGTCATCACCCGACTCACCAATTAACGTTGTACCAAACTGAACATAAAGTGTTGTGTTGTCAGCCCGGTCATTACCAACGGCTGTACGTCCTTTTAAAATCCAATGCGCATCGTTAGTCAGTGTTACATCAGATGTAAATACAACATCAGAGGTTAATTGATATACAGGTTTGTCTGTAATTGTAGGGAAGCTAGCAGAAACATCTGTTGCAAGTCCTTGTGCTAATGCATTAGCAATATCGTCAGGAAAGCTTGGTGTAATAGCAACTGTCCAACCATCCATCCAATTATTATCGCCATCGAATGCGCCGATGTAATCTGTTTTGGTAAAGAACGAGTCAAGCTCAGATGAATCCCCACCAGCACCTAATAAAGGTGAACCCGATTTTGGGGTAAAGCCGTCTGTCGCTAAATTAAGTGCTGAAGCCGTAAGCGTTAAGTTACCCGTTTGACCTTCAAACCAAGACTGCACATTGCCACTACCAATTGCTTGTGAACCAAAGTTATTATCTTCACTACATGCAACAGCTGAGTTTTCGATAGACAACTCACCCGATTCTGCATTAGCAGCAGAGTCTGAGCCTACACGTAAACAGTTTGAGTAACCTTCAGGGCCCGTTATAACAACATTTCGTAGAACGCCCGCTGTACCTGCACGTAAACGAACACCGTTAGTACCATCAGCACCAACAATTGTTACGTTAGAAATAAGCGGTTTAGTCAATGGTGTCGCATTTGAATCGAATTCTGAGTTATCAGCTTCTATTGCGTTATCACCCTCAACTGAACTTTGTTGAATATAGATATTTTGTGCACGACCCGACCAACCAAATGACCAATCGAATGCATCGTCGCCAATATCAGTTAGTACAATGTTACGAACATTAACTGTGCCACCAAAAAACTCAACACCATCATCTAGGTTTTGGTGAATTTGAATGTATTCAACTTTCGTTTGTGAGCCAACACCTGCAAATGAGATACCGTTAAGTTCATCGCCATTACCCAGCGTTTTACCTGCATGTTTAACAACAATATAACGAAGAACACCTGAGTTATCATCGCTAATATCACCACCAAACTGACCAGCGTCACCTTCAGCTGATACACCACAGTTAGCTAATTCTTCAGCTGTCGTTTCACCGGTTTGATCGCCACACGAGTTAGCAGGTGCATTACCTAATAATACTAAGCCGCCCCATTGACCAATCGTTGTTTCAGCACCTGTTACATCTTGAATAGATGTCATAGTGATTGGCGCAGTTGCATTACCATTGGCATTAATTTGTGAACCACGACGTACAACTAAAAAGTCATCACCTGTTTCACCAATTAGCGTTGTACCCGCTTGAACATATAATATAGTTGCATCTGCACGGTCATTACCAACTGCAGTACGACCATTTAAAATCCAATGTGCATCGTTAGTAAGCGTTACATCTGCTGTGAACGTTGTATCTTCAGTTAAACGGTATACTGGTTTATCTGTAATTGCTGGAAATTCACTAGAAACATCTGATGCTAAGCCTTGTGCGAGCGCGTTATCAATATCAGTAGGGAAGCCGCCATTAATACCGACAGTCCAACCTTCCATCCAGTTAGTTGATCCATCAAAAGCACCAATTTGACCATTTGCGATAAGCGGTGAACCAGCAAGTGGCGTGTAACCGTCATCAGCAAGCATAAGCTCTGCCGGCGTAAGTACTTGGTTACCATCTTGTCCTTCAAACCAAGATTGTACATCGCCACCGTTAATTACTTCACTACCAAAATTATTTGCCGTTGTTTGACACGCCACAATAGAGTTTACAATCGTTAGTGTGCCATCTTCAGCGCGAGGAACTGAATCAGACCCTACACGTAAACAGTTTTCGTAAGTAGCAGGACCCGTTACAAATACATTTTTAAGAGCGCCCGCAGTACCAGCGCGTAGACGAATACCATTATTACCTTCTGCACCGACGATTGTTACGTTAGATATAGTAGGCAGTGTTAATGGCGTGGCGCTTGAATCAAACTCAGAGTTATCCGCTTCAATAGCGTTATCGCCTACGTTAGCAGCTTGTTGAATGTAAACATTAGTAGCCGAACCCGTCCAACCAAAAGACCAATCTAGTGAATCATCACCAATGTTAGTCAGCACTACATTACTTACATTAACCGTACCACCAAAAAACTCGATACCGTCATCCAGGTTTTCATGAACCTGGATATAATCAACCGTAGTTGCAGAGCCAACACCGGCAAATGTAATACCATTTAACTCATCACCATTACCAAGCGTTTTACCTGCTTGCTTAACAAGTACATATTTTAGAGTACCTGAATTATCATCACTAATATTTCCACCGAATTGACCTGCATCACCTTCAGCTGACACACCACAGTTAGCAAGTTCGTCTGCTGTTGCTTCACCTTGTTGGTCTCCACATGAATTTGCAGGTGCATTACCAAGTAATACCAAACCACCCCATTGGCCAATTGCTGTCTCGCTACCCGTAACATCTTGAATTGATGTCATCGTAATAGGCTGGCTTGCAGTGCCTACTGATTCAATTTGTGAACCTCGACGCACAACTAAAAAGTCATCACCTGACTCACCAATAATCGTTGTACCTTGCTGAACATAAAGCGTTGTACTATCTGCGCGGTCATTACCCACAGCAGTACGACCACTCACAATCCAATGTGCATCATTAGTTAATGAAACATCAGCAATCAATGTTGTATCAGCACTTAAGCGATACACTGGTTTATCTGTTATTGCTGGAAATTCACTTGAGACATCCGTTGCTAAGCCTTGAACAAGTGCATTGTCGATATCAGCAGGAAAACCCGTAGTTCCATTTTGAGAATCATCACGCGATGATGTTTCATCTACTGTATCACTGCCACCTTCAACAACATTAGTAACTGTGTCGCCTTCATTTATTGTTGTGTCGCCTTCAGATACAACTAAGTCACCACCACAACCCGCTAATGATATTGCAGTTGCAATCAAACTAACTTTAAATAAGTCAGATAATTTCATTGTTCACTCCGTTAAAGTATTTAATTATTTTGTTAAGTGCTTTAAATAAACTCAAGTCACCTTAAAACATTAAGTAATGCTTTAAGGTCACTTGAGTTATCAGCAGCGCCTACCTTACGGTAGCTATATGACATTACAGTTACACTTTAATAAACATAAGATGACAAAGTTATTTACATAAAATTCAAGTAGTTAATTTATTAAAAACATAAAAAAACCACACTAAAAATAGTGTGGTTTGGATT
This sequence comes from Pseudoalteromonas sp. C8, assembly GCF_011378685.1. NCBI lineage: Bacteria > Pseudomonadati > Pseudomonadota > Gammaproteobacteria > Alteromonadales > Pseudoalteromonadaceae > Pseudoalteromonas > Pseudoalteromonas sp. C8. The sequence goes on along the minus strand of NZ_WTKT01000017.1, from coordinate 18,641 downwards.
TGCGATTATGAAATTATATTTAAACGTTATTACTAAAGCTTAAAGCAGTGCCGTTCTTAATGTTTCTGCATGCACTTTCTCGCGCTTTACATATTTAATCCATTGTTGTGCTAAACGCTGTGATTTTTTGTGTTTTTCTGCCTGTTCAAACGCTAAAATAGAGGCATCAAAATTTTGTAAGTTGTACTGAGCCATACCCAAGGCAACAAATGCATTTGATTCAAAATCAAGTGAGCCTTTATCAAGTGCTTTACGCGCTGCGTCGGCCGCTTCCTCGTATTGCTCAGTGTTAACATACACTTCAGCTAAGCGTTGGTCATACTTACCACTGGATGATAAATCAGCTGCTTTTACAAAATATTCTATTGATTTTTCGTCTTCTTTTGCTTGGATCATCGCCTCAGCTATAAAGGCATAGTTTTTAGCGTTTTGCTCTGCGACACCTTCTTTAATCGCTTTACTCATTACAACGCCTGCTTTGTAAGCCAAACCGTTATATAAATACACTTGCGCTAATTGGCGTAGATCAGATTTAGATGTTAAAAAACCTTGCTGGTAAGCCGCCTCAATAATTGCTAGCTGCTTTTTTTCTTGCCCAGTTTCGCCATACATACCCGATAATTGTACCCAGTACTCAGGTTTGTTATAGAGCTTTACCATGCGCTCAAGTACTTCAACAACTTTGTCAGTTTGATTAAGTGAGTAGTACATGGCACGCTGTAGTACTAACCAGTTTTCCTTAGGGGTTTTACCTTCGCTATCACTTAAGGAGATAACTTGGGAGATATACTCAAGCCCTTTTTTATAATCCTTTAACTGATAGTATGTTTGAGCCCTTAGCAAGTAATAGCCTTCTGTTTTAGGCTTAGTGTTAATACTGTCCCAGTCATCTAAAAATGCGATAACTTTAGTGTAATCACTATTAGCCATAGCTAGTTGCGCCAAACTAAAGGTAGTACTTAAACGAAGCGATTCAGGAATGGCCTCCTCTGCTACGACCTTTTCAAACGAAGCTATCGCTTTTGGTAAATCGTTTTCGTTGTAATAAATAAATCCATAAAAATTATGCATCATTGCAACTTCGTACGAATTCATACTCGAGGCTCGTTCTTTAATGCTATCGAGCGCTTCAAGTCCGCCTTTAACATCGCCATCGTCAGCAAGTTTTTGGGCACGAGCCAGTTGACTATAAACCTTTTCACGTAGCGCTGGGACACGTTTTGTTTTTTGCTCTTGCTCTGCATATGCCGTAGCTACATTTAACCCTGGTATTAGGCTTAGGGCACTTGGTGCAACAATACTTGTACTGATCGCAGCAGTACAAAATAGTGTTAATTTTAAAAATTTAGCTATAGGTAGTAATTTCATAATCGCCTCGCATTTCTGTCCGTTTACTCGTGGTTAATTACTAAATTAACCGCTAATTTGGAAAGATATTTTGTTCTGAACACCCGCAACTTCAACGGCTTCACCATTTACTACGCGCGGTTTATATTTAAATTTAAGGGCTGCATCCATCGCCGCTCTATCAAAGAGAGACTCAGGCTCTGCTTTAATCACTTGTGGGTCTCGCACCGTACCTTGCTTAGTTACTGTAAATTCAACAATAACGTAGCCTTCAATGCCACGTGATAATGCGCGACGAGGATAAACAGGCGCCACTTTAACAATAGGTAAATACTCACCATCACTTGTTTCAAGCGCTAAACCACCGGCTAAATTTACATCTGCATCCACATTGGCGCCAAAGTCGAAGTTATTAGCGTTCGCAGTCGCGTCGCTATTTTGCATTTGCGGCGATTCCATTGGCGGAGGTGGCTCTTTAGGCGTTGGTGGTTTTTGTGGTTTGCGTTCTTTTTTTTGCACGCTTTCTTCTTTTTTAAGCCTGACAAAATCAAGTACGTTACCCTTGGCGGGTTCACTCATTACACCTTCGCCACCAGTAATAAGTGCCTGCATGCCTAAAAACAACATAAAGGTCACTACACCGGCTATAACTAATGCTACTAAATAACGCATTGCCTGCCCTTATGCTTCTTGAGCCGCAATCGACACATCAAACACACCTGCTGCGCGTGCTGCATCCATTACTTTTATTAAAGTATCGGTTGTTGATTTTTTATCAGCTTGAATAACAACACTACCTTGCGGGTTTTCAGCTTTTAAACGCTCAATATTGGCTTGCACTGCACGTATGTCTATTTGACGTTTATTAATCCAGATTTCACCCGTGTCAGAAATCGCCACTAATATGTTTGCACGTTCTTTTTTAACAGCTGTTGCTGCTTCAGGTCGGTTTACGTCAATACCCGATTCTTTTACAAACGACGCTGTAACAATAAAGAAAATAAGCATAATAAATACAACATCTAACATAGGTGTCATGTTTATTTCTTCAGCTTCGTCTTCTTGCATTAAATTACCTAAAGGGGCTCTCATTTTTTATTCTCCTAGGATGAACGGCTTTAAATGGGCCGCTTATCAAAATTTTGCTTAATGGTCTAAAACCATGCTGTCTTGTAGTAGCTCTACTTCTCGCTTGGCTTTGCGTTGTAAATACGTTGATGCAAATACACCCGATAACGCACCTACCATACCCGCCATTGTTGGAATAGTTGCTTTAGATACACCCGATGCCATTGAGCGCGCACTGCCTGTGCCTGTAATTGCCATCACATCAAATACTTCAATCATTCCTGTTACTGTGCCCAATAAGCCAAGTAACGGGCATAACGCAACCATTACGTTAATAAGCGGTAAATTAGTATTTAGGCGCATACTTGCACGCGAGATCATCGCTTGACGAATTTGCTCTGCATTCCAGCTGTTACGCTCACAGCGAGAACTCCATGTGCTTTTAGCGTCTTTTTTATAACCACGAAAACCATTAAAAAAATAAATAAATCGCTCGAGTATCAATAACCACATCGCGAAGATTAACACCCCAATGACCAAGAGAACTTGGCCACCAGTGTCGAGAAAATCACGGATAGCATTGATTGAGTCAATCAATAGCACCATGGCTTATTCTCCTTTCTCACTTCGCTCTGCAATAATACCGGCGCTTTGCTCTTGTAATATAAGCAGTAAACCTTTTGAGCGAGTATTAAGTAGCGTGTAAATAAATACGGTTGGTATTGCAACAACTAAGCCTAATACGGTTGTTACTAGTGCTTGAGAAATACCACCAGCCATTAGTTTAGGGTCGCCAGTACCAAATAGTGTAATTGCTTGGAAGGTATTGATCATACCGGTTACCGTACCAAGTAAACCTAATAGCGGTGCAACTACCGATATAATTTTGATAAGTGTTAAGTTACGCGTTATTTTTGGCATTTCGCGTAAAATAGCTTCGCTTAATTTAAGCTCTAACGTGTCGTAGGCAACATTTGGGTAGTCATCTTTAACTTTCATAACACGACCTAGTGGATTGTCATCTCTCGCTACGCTGTCTTTTAGCTGGCGGCGAATTTTCCCACCAACAAGTAATAGCGATACAAAACGCTCAATTGCAATTAATAATGCAAGTAAACCTACACCTAAGATTACGTAACCAACAGCGCCACCTTGATGTACTTGCTCTGCAGTATCTGGGGCTTGAACGAGTAAACCTAAAATTGAACCACCTGTTGGGTCAAGTGCAAACTGCACAACACCTGTCTTAGCTTCTTGTAAATCGCCCGCTGTTGATGTGTAGCGCGATACTGGTTGGCGAGTTAGTTCGCTTAGTGTATTCGTACCTGGGTTGTATTCTAAATATTTACCGCCCGATATAAGGTTAAAAGCACCTACGCGAACAACTTCTTGCTGTGCTTTATTACCACCTTCGACTATAACCGTAGTATTAAAGCGACTTACTTTGCCTTGCTCGGTCATTTCGCGTTGCAGCTCGTACCACACTTTTTCAATATCGTCGATTGAAGCAAGCTTTGATGTTGAGCCCATTTTTTGAGCGAGATCGTCCATAAAAGCACTTCGCCCCGGAATTTCTGCCGATACAACCGATGTTGCAAATTTATTGCTTGAATCACCAGCAACTTGCTGAAGAACGCCATATAGTTCTTTAAGTGATCCCATACGCTTTGATAAAGTATCGGTTAAATTAGCAAGCTTAATTTCGTTTTCTTCAAACTGTGTTTCTAATCGCTCTGATTCACCAAGCATTTGACTGCGTTTTGCTTGTGTATCTTTTAGCATTTGCACTTGTTCGTTTTGACGCGAGGTAAATTCTTGCTCTCGTTGCTTGTTTTGTGCGCTTTGAACCGATTTCCCGTCTTCAATTGATTTAAGTAACGAGTCAAGATTCATTGACTCTGCCGCGATACTATTACCTGTAAAACCTAGGCTTAGTGTAAGGCTTGCAGCAAAAAGAGCCTTTTTTGTCATTTGAGTAAACAATTTCATTTTTAACCTCTTATTCTGCTGCGTGTACTGGCAGAGTTAACATATCTGGGGCAAGTTGCTTACGCGCTATGCGAAGACCTTTGTTAATTTGGCTTATAGTAGAGTCAGAAAGCGCTACAAACGTTTTTGTGTTTGTATCCCAACTACCTGCTTGCTTGCCATCGCGCGTTAAATAAATAAGCTCTAAACGACCAATGCGTAAAAAGTCTACTTCTCGCTCTTTACCACTTACTTCTAATAGAGCGGTATATGCTTCAATGGTACGCCCGTAATCAACTTCCACTTGATAAGCTTCCAAAACACGGCGAAATTTCTCGCTTGAGGTGATATCAGCGCGATCCATCATGGTTTTTAATGAGGCTAAACGTTTTGCACGCTCATCTTGTAGAAATGGCACGTCGAGTGATACAAACTGCTCAAGGCCTGTGATCATACGCATCATTAAAGGTGTAATTTGACGTTCAATAATAGAAACCTGATCCATAGACAGGTTTAAAGATTCCATCTCTTCTACTTGATTATTTAACTGTTTAGTTAGCTGAGCGTTGTAAACAGCTAAACCGTCAATTTCTTTATTGAGGGTTTTAAATTGCTGTAAACGTCCTTGCATTGAATCTGCAATCTTGTCTATTTTTGTTTGTGATTGCGCAGCTGATTTATTAATTTCACTGCTTTTATCAATAACCTTATCTAAATCGTTTGCGTGTACTGCTGCACTTGCGGCCACAATACCAGCTAAGATTAATGGTTTAACGCCTTTCATCGCATACACCTTTACTCGTTAGTTAGCGGATTTGCTAGTTTGTTTTTTAGGTCATAAACTTTGTTATATAAATAATTTATGACTTAATAATTTCAATGAGCAGGAGTTTATAGATGAAACATGACAAGGATGTTGCGCAAAAAAGTCGCTTTTATGACAGTGGTAATAATTAAGACTTACGAGGGGGTTTTTAAGATGATAAGAGCATTTGTTAACCAAATGCCCTATAAACAGGCTGGGTTATTTTAAAATTGAATTAATTTGATTAAGAGAATAGTGCCAATCAGTGTAATTTATTTCAATTGGGTATGCTTTATTACCTTTAATAAGCACTAGTGAGGGAAAACCTTGGATTGGTAGTGTACGAACAAAGGATAACTCAGCATTAAATTCATCATTAAGCTCGCTTGACGTTAGCTGCGCGGTAAACTCATTTTTATCTAAGCCAATTTTTTCAGCCAAACTAATTAATGTACTTTCATCTGACGGGTTTTGCGCATTTAGGTAATAAGCATTTTGAATTGCAGCCACCATTTGAGCTTCTTTATCCGCTTTACGCGCTATAAGTGCGGCTCTACATGCGTGATACGTTGAACGCCTTGGCTGGCAATTACGCCAAAAGTTATAATTAAATTGCGTACCTAACTGCGCTGAAATTTTATGCCAAGTACGCTCAAGCATCTCTTTCATATTTTGTGGCATTGGGTCTTGGCTATCAGGTGCTAATCCACCTACTTTATATTCAATTGCTACTTTACCAGCAAGCTCTGATTTTAGCTTAAGCCAGGTTGGTGAGTAACCCCAACACCAACTACACATTGGGTCATGAACATATATTAATTTACTTTGAGACATATTAATCCTTCAACTAGTTCGAGACGACACTATTACGACCAGCAGCCTTTGCACTATAAAGAGCTTCATCAGCTTGTTTTAACGAATCATCATAATCAGTTACTTTATTTACTTGGGAAATACCAATGCTACAGGTGATTGAAATACGCTGCTTGTCATCAGTAAATATAACGTGCCCTGCAACAGCCTCTCGAAATTTGTTTGCTATTACAGTGGCTGTAGAAATAGTAACCTGCGGTAAAATAACAACAAACTCCTCACCGCCATAACGAGCCTTTAACGCAGTTGCCAAAAACTGAGATTCAAGGAGCTTGGTAAATTCGATCAATACCGTATCACCAAAATCGTGACCATGCGTATCGTTTAAAGATTTGAAGTTATCTAAATCAATTAACAAAATTGAAAAAGGTAAGTACTGCTCTGGGCGTGTTTGGGCAAGCTTTAAAAAATGAGAGGTAATGAAACGTCTGTTTGCTATACCAGTAAGGGGGTCGGTATAAGCATCTTGTTTTTGCTCGAGCGTAATATCGGCAATAGCCATGTGGCTTTTATGCCTAAAATACTCACCAATAAATGAGAATAAAAACACCATAGAAAAGGACGCTATAAATCGTGTTTTTTCTACATTGCCATAGCTAACTTGACCAAAATCAGGGCCGTATAAAATAACAATACAAGAAAACAGTAAAGTAAAACCTAACCAAGCACCTAATCTGACCCCTAAAGATGCAAACGTCACTACAGGATAAAACATTAGCCAATATAGCGCGGTGTTGTCTTTACCACCGGTATAAACAAGTGCAACAAACATCATGCACACAATGCTCATACTTATTAATGCCACTACTTGAAGATTACCCGTTCTTATAAAGTAGATAGAACAGCTTATATTTGTAATGTTAACGATAATTAATGAAGCAGTGAGTATCGGTGAGTAAACCTTATAATTCAAAAACACTAATACAGCAATCACCACAATTGATATCCCAATCATGGTAAATAAAGAAAACGCTTTGCGTTGCATGTCTGAGCTATAAACACTGTCGATATTTATTAGACTGAGCCAATTTGGTTTATTCACATTTTTTTTAGTCATTAATTTTATACTTTAAACTTTTGAACCATATTTTCTAAGGCACTAAACTGCTGTTTTAGTTTGGTACATTCGTTAAGCGTGTCATTTAAGTTAGCCTTGCCTTGTATAGAAAGCGCACTAATTGTTTGAATATCAGTATCTAATAACTTAACAACTTGGTTTTGCTCATCTGTTGCACTGGCCACAGAATGATTTGCATCGTTAATTTGCTTAATAGCTTGAATAACATGACTCATTAAATTGCCGACGGCATCTGCTTGTTGTACGCTTTTTTCACTGTCTTGAAGGCTTGTTTTCATAAGCTCTACAGCAAGGTTTGAGCCTTTTTGTAACTGGCTCACTGTGTCTTCAATTTCTTGCGTTGATTGTTGAGTGCGGTGTGCTAATTGGCGTACTTCATCTGCTACAACGGCAAAACCGCGTCCTGCCTCTCCTGCTCTAGCGGCTTCTATTGCTGCATTGAGTGCCAATAGATTAGTTTGCTCGCTTACACCTTTAATAACTTCAAGCACTTGCCCAATACTGGCTGTGTGTGTATTTAAACTGTTTATAGTTTGCTGAGCTTTCTCCATATTAGCTGAAAGCTGGTGGATGGTTGCAACACTGTGGCTTAATGCTTCTTGGTTTTGTGTTGAGTGCTCATCTGCATTTTTAGCAAGCTGCGAAGCACTCTCTGCATTACTTGAAATATCCATTGATGTAGCTGAAAACTGATTAATAGCCGCTGCAACGCTATCGGTTCGTTTACTTTGATCATCATACATAGATAGTGATGAATGTGTTTGTGATACCAAGCTCTCAATAGCTGTATCTAATTGCTCAGTGGACTCTTTTACTTGCTCTATTGAATGCTGAATTTTTTCGATAAAAATATTAAATGAATGACTTAAGTCGCCAAACTCATCATCATTTTCAACGGTTAAGCGCCTTGTTAAATCGCCTTCGCCTTGTGCTATATCTTTAATGGCATCGTTTAAGCGGTTCATAGGCTGCATTAAATAGCGTAATAAAAGCTGCATCATAATAATGATAGTAATGATCCCTATTACCATAAAAACAGCCGCAGTTTGGCCAAAGTTAGAAACGCTGACATACGCTTTATCTTTATCTATGACAACACCTAGGTACCAATCTACGTTTTCAATACCACTGATTTTTGTAAACGAGATAAGCTTAGACTCTCCGTTTATCTCGTATTGGGTAAACTCACTTTGCAAGGGCGTATTAGTACCAAAAATGTCTGATGTATTTTTTAAGTTTAACTTAGCATTAGGATGGCTTAACACTTGACCTTTGTTATCGAGTAAAAAACCATAACCGAGACCTAAAAAATCAATATCGTTAATAATTTTAGTCACGGTTTGCATATCAATATCGGCACCTGCAACGCCGCTAAACTGGCCATTTTGTAGCATGGGTACTACCGCTGAAATTGTAAGCTCGTTAGTTGTTACATCAATATAGGGAGTTGTAAATGCGGTATTTGATTTGTTTTCGACTAATTTATACCAAGGGCGAGAGGTCGCATCAAAATCAGCAGGTAAAACAACTGATTGATCGTTTAATATAAACGTGCCGCTGGATTTACCTATATACGTATTTTTAAAGCTTCCGGCAAGCTCTGCAGTATTTAATTGTGAAAGGGTGAGTGCTTTAGAATCATTAGCTTTATGGGTTTTAGCAATTGATATAACAATCGCCAACTTTGCATTTAACCAACTCGCTATATTTTGTGAAACAGATTCGGAATTTTGTTGTAATACAAGGCTTAACTGCTGCTCGGTTTGCTTGCGCATCGCAATGTAGTTATTAAAAGTAAATAACCCTAGCACCAAAACCAAAATTAAAGAGGCTGCAATAGTCACTTTGGAAGTAAATTTCAACGAGTTAAGCATATACATCCTTTTTATTATTTATCTTTATTATCCATACAGTTTTAGCAAAAATTTAGCTAAATGTCCTAATAAATAAGGCTTGTGACTAGGTTATTAGATAAAAATAAGGATAAAGGATTAAAAAACAAAAGGCTGTAGGGGATAACTGACTAATATTGAAATAAATTGTGACTCGTATTAATTACTTATGGAACGTTCCTATTAAATGTAGCTTTATAAGTGACTGAATACGTATTCAGTCACTCTTGTATAGTCTGTTATTTCCACTTATTTGCTAAGCGAACAACATTTAATCCATACCATGCAATAAATACATAACATAGCATTGGAACAAAAAAGCTTTGCTGTATATTTACTGTGTCAGCTATAAACCCTTGCAGTAATGGTACAAGTGCACCACCTACAATAGCTAAGCACAACCAACCAGAACCCTTACTGGTCAATGATCCTAGTCGCTCGATTGCAACTGAAAATATAGTCGGGAACATAATTGAGTTAAATAAACCAATTGCCAATACTGAATATAAAGCGACGTCACCTTGAGTAAAAATGGTGATCAGCAATAGCGCAATAATACTAAATGCATTAAATGCGATCGCCTTAGAAGGCGCTATTTTTTGTAATAATACAGAGCCAATAAAACGCCCTACCATTGCTCCGCCCCAGTAATAACTAATAAGTGCAGCCGCAGTATGCTCTTCAAGTCCTGCTATGTGCGCCTCACCAAAGTAGTTAACTAAAAAGCTGCCAATGGCAACCTCCCCACCTACATAACAAAATATAGCAAGTACACCCATAGTTAAGTGCGGTGCTTGAGTTAATGAACGAGATTCTACTGCAGCATTATTTTCCTCTTTATGGGCTTCAATTTCTGGAAGCTTTATAAAGGCAAATATAATAGCGATAAGTAATAAGGCACCAGCGAGCATTAAATAAGGCACTTTTACAGACTCAGCAGTTGCTGCAGAAGCAGCTAGACTACCTGCTGTACCAAAAAATAATAAACCACCTACATAAGGCCCAACGGTAGTACCAAGCGCATTAAGTGCTTGTGCCAAATTTAAACGAGAAGAAGCTGTTTTTTCGCTCCCAAGAGCAGCAACATAAGGATTGGCAGAAACCTGAAGCACCGTTACACCAGCGGCAAGTACAAATAAAGCGCTCAAAAATAGCCAATATTCATGTACTACAACAGCAGGATAAAACAACATGCACCCAATTGAAGCTACAATTAAACCAGTTAAAATCCCTTTTTTATAACCAAACTGCTTAACTAAAATCCCCGCAGGGATAGAAACAATAAAATAAGCACCAAAAAAGCAAAACTGTACTAGCATCGCTTCAAAAAAGCTTAAATCAAATACGCCTTTTAATCGTGGTATTAGTACATCGTTTAAAACAGTAATAAAACCCCATAAAAAAAATAGGGTCGTCATTGCAGTCAGTGGAAACAGATAATTTTTATTTGGCTGTTCGTTGACCGCGAATGATTGATTTGTATTTATTTCACTCACGTCGTTTTCACTCCATTAACAAGTTGAAAACGATTCTACATGTTTATATATAAATTAGTCAGCGCAACAAAGGAACGTTCCAATTTTATGGCTTGCATTGAGTATTTGTCGTATTGATAATACGGTCTATCTCGCCACTATTATGAAACTGATAAAGCCCTTCATTTATGTCCTCTAAGACTAAAAGCCATTTAGGTGTAAGCTTACTAATAGCAAAATATAAAGGGTTGTATTGCAGAGGAATGCTTTCTTGCTCAATAGAAGAAAGCAAAGATTGTTTTTCAGGTTTAGTTAAAGAAGAATAAGTTACAGAGAATTTAAGAACTTGAGGGTCGCCTATAATCAAATCAACACGTTTAGCAACCAGAAGCTGAACAAGCTGTAAATCATCAACAGAGGTAATAACTTCAAACTCAGCATTGTCCATCATAGCATCAAACTCAGGCGTATTTTGATACCCACGAACAACACCAATCTTTTGCCCTTTAAGCGATTTTAAGTTTCCAGTGAAACGGTCTGTATCGCCTTTCCTTTTTAAAAATGCAATTTCGCCACCTTTAAATGAATTAGATAAACCGAGTAATTCTCGACGTGTTTTACCATTAACATAATCGGAGGGGGCTGTATCTTCTATAAAATATTCAGGCATTAATATATCAGCTTTGCCTAGTTCTACATTTCGTACAGCTCTTGCCCAAGGCAAAAATTCAATATATACGCTGTAGCCCTTACTATTTAATAGAGCAATTGAAAATTGATAAACCCAGCCTTTATTACATAAATTATTACCAATATAAGGAGGCCAATCGAGTGTGGCTAAATGGAGTGTTTGTTTGGGGTTTTTCGCTTCATAGAGCACTCCTGATTTGTGGTAATGTCCAGTTAAAACATGTTGAGTACCATTTTGATAATACTCAACTGATGTTTCAGCAAAACAATTACTACTTGTCAGTAATAATATAAAATAAAACCAGCGCATTTTAGTATCTATTTATGATTTATAATGTTTTTAAGTTTAGCCAAAACTAACATTTTTGCACAAATAAACCTTAACTAATCAGCTTTTTTGCCACCTCATTTTATTGTTTGTATCACGTGAGCTAATAATAGTATCGTCACTACTCTCAACGCCGCCTAATTTAGCTAAGCGATCATACAAAACAACATTACAGGTAGCCGCTAAGTTCATGCAGCCAATAGTTGGAATATATACCACTTCATCACACCACTTTAAAACGTCTTTTGATACAGAGCCATCTTCTGGGCCAAAAACATAAAACGCATTTTCAGGATGCTTAAACTCAGGTAAAGGTGTTGCACCTTCAATAAGCTCAATAACAACAACGGTTGCGCCCTCTGGTTTTACCGCTTCTAAACTATTAGTTTCAGTTAAAGGGATACGCTCAAGTGCGTTCTTAGTATCGGTATGAAACTTTTTAGCGTTTAAGTAACGATTACCTGTAAAAAACACCTGTTTGGCATCGTAACAACCTGCTGCACGTAATACACCGCCAACATTAGTCGGGCTTTTAGGATTGATTAACCCAATTACCGCTTGTTGTTTGCTCATTACTCAGCGTCCTTTGTTGGCCACTCTGCGATGTACAAATCAAAGTCGTCTAGCTTTACATCGCAATCTTTTACTGTTTTGTCTTTTACAGAAATACCTAGCTCATGCATCTTTGCTTTATCGCCACTGTTTAATAATGGGTGCCAAGAAGCCAAACCCCGGCCTTCATGTAAACGACGGTAACTGCAGCTTTGTGGCATAAAAAAGATGTCTTTAAGGTTTTCTTTTGTGAGTTTTACACAAGAAGGAACAAGCGTTTGGCGGTTTTCGTATTCGCTACAACCACAGGTGTTGTTATCAAGATACTGACATACAATATTAGTAAATATTAATTGCTCACCTTCGCGTAACTGATCGGTGGCGGTAAATTCGTCTTCATCTTCGCTATCAATAAACGTATTTAAACAACATTTTCCGCATCCATCACAAATGGCTTCCCATTCGTTTTGACTCATGTCGCTTAAGCTTTTTTTAAGCCAAAATTGTGTATTTGCTAATTGTTGATCAAACATAGTTTACTCGTGCCCCCTAAAGAGCGCGCATTCTACCGTATTGCTGTAAATGGCGCAAAGCCAATACCCTTTCAAAGTACAGGCTTTGCGCTACAAATTAGCTTTGAGATTTAACCCAACGCTTAATTTTTTCCTCAAGGATTGGCATTGGCAATGCGCCATCAATTAATATTTGCGTGTGGAACGCTTTAATATCAAATTTATTGCCGAGTTCTTTTTTAGAAAAATCACGTAATTCTTGAATTTTAAATTGCCCTAACTTGTAAGAAAGCGCTTGGCCTGGCCATGCTATATAGCGCTCTACTTCAGCAATTACGTCACTTTTAGCCATAGACGAATTTGCAAGCATGTAGTCTATACCTTGTTGACGCGTCCACCCTTTTGCATGAAAACCAGTATCAAGCACTAAACGCATTGCGCGTAATTGCTCGTCTGATAAACGTCCGTACCACATATAAGGGTCGGTAAATAAACCTAGCTCTTTGCCTAAGCTTTCTGCGTAAAGCGCCCAACCTTCTGCAAACACAGTGTAACCACCAAATTTGCGAAAATCAGGTAAGCTCTCTATTTCTTGCTGAAGTGCTATTTGAAAGTGATGGCCCGGGGCTGCTTCGTGAATCGATAAAGTTTCGAGTAAAAATTTAGGCTGCGCTTTTAAGTTATAAGCATTGATATAAAAAATACCAGGGCGAGAGCCATCAGGCGCCGGAGATGCGTATGATGCACCAGCTGCAGACTGCGCTCTGTATGCTTCAACAGCTTTTACAACGTAAGGTGCTTTGGGTGCGATGTTAAAAAGCAGAGGCAAACGTGCGTCTATTTTTTTCTTAACGTTTTCATATGCCGCAATTAACTCCTCGGGCGTGTCGTAGTAAAATTCATCTGAATCGCGTAAATGGTCAAAAAATTCTGATAACTCACCTTTAAAGCCCACGGTTTCTTTTACTTTTTTCATTTCGCTTAAAATACGCGACACTTCACTTAAGCCAATGTCATGAATTTCATCTGCAGATAAGCTAAGCGTCGTGTTTTTCTTAATTTGGTATTCGTACCATGCTTTACCGTTTGGTAGGTCACTGTAACCAACGCTTTCTCGGCTATTTACAATATACTGATTAGCTAGAAAGTCACTCATGCTTTTATAAGCAGGTACTAAGTGCTTCATAATCAATTGACGATACTGCGCTGTAATTTTTTGCTTTTGCTGTGCGCTAAACGAGTCTGGTAATTTTTTAATTGGTCCCCAAAATAGTGAGTCTTCGGCATTTTTAACTACATGAGCTGCAAATTGTGGCTGCAGTTTTTCAGCAAGTGGTTTTGGTAACGTAATACCTAGTTTAATGCCTTGCGCCATTGAACGCTCTACACTGGCTAGCCACTTTACAAAACCTTCGCTGCGCGAGATAAAAGCCGTGTAATCTTCAACGCTATTAAACGGCTGAGCACTTTGACCTGAACCAAAACCTGCAAAGGTGTTATGCGCACCCGCCATTTGGTTAATTGGTAGTAAATAATCAGGAAACTGCATGCCTTCTAATTTAAGTGCAAGGTCGCGCTCTAATATTTCAAAACTTAAAAGCGACTGCCCTGTTAACTGTGCTTTATCTATAAAGTTTAAACGCTGTTGATATTTTTTATAAAAAGCCACTTTTTTAGCTCTATTTTCTTTTGAAATCTCAGGTGTAAATTGATCGTTAAACTCGTTACGACCATTATACGTTGCGCTGATGGGGCTATATGTAAGCGATTCATCGTAATACTGTGCAACAAGTACATCGAGCTGTTGCTCTGCTGAAAGCTCTGAAACAATACCTGCCGATGCGTTAACGGTGTTTAGCTGCGCACTGGTATTAGTGTGTGTACTAAGCTCAGTATTCATACAGCCACTTAAAGCAAACATAACGCCACTGGCAACTAATGCTAATTTAATTGATTTCATGATAATCCTTTTTAATATCGTTTTTTGATTATGCGCATTAAGCCTTACTTAATAAAGTAATTACGATAGATTGCGTTCATCGTATTAAATTTGCACTTTTATCTGAGCTTGTTACATTTCTATTAATTCAAATATGATTTAAAAGAAAAATAAAATGAAAAAACAACTACTCAGCACCTCTATAGCCTTACTTTGTTTAACTACTTTTAATGCCCATGCCGTTACATACCTATCGGCTAAAGCCATGGTTAATGTGGAAGATGGCACGCTCATTAAATTGCCCTTGATTACTATTGATGATGGCGTAATTACAAACATTGAACAAAATAAAAAACCAACGCTGACTAAAGATGATAAACATATTCAACTACTTGATTTAACCCTTATGCCAGGTTTAATGGATATGCATGTGCATTTAACAAGCGACCCTACGGTTCCACGCAGTGAACGTTTAGGCCAGTCAGTTCCTAGAATGGCAATTAAAGCGGCTCATTTTGCTAAAAGAACCTTAGAAGCCGGATTTACAACAGTTCGTAATGTTGGCGCAGAAGGTTACAGCGTTATAGCGGTGCGTGACGGCATAAATGCGGGTGACATAGTTGGCCCTCGTATTTGGGCTGCAGGCCCATCACTCGGAATTACTGGCGGGCACTGTGATAACAACCGATTACCTCCTGAGCTTA
Source organism: Pseudoalteromonas sp. C8 (assembly GCF_011378685.1). Classification (NCBI taxonomy): domain Bacteria; kingdom Pseudomonadati; phylum Pseudomonadota; class Gammaproteobacteria; order Alteromonadales; family Pseudoalteromonadaceae; genus Pseudoalteromonas; species Pseudoalteromonas sp. C8. Next base: position 3,410 of record NZ_WTKT01000017.1, on the reverse strand, counting down.
AATATACTTCAAGTGGTGTCGCAGACGGTCCATGGGCTGCGCGTATAAAAGTACGCGAAAACATTAAATACGGGGCAAACGCTATTAAGTTTTGCGCCACAGGTGGAGTATTTTCAAAAGGGACTAAAGTAGGTGCACAGCAGTATTCTTTTGAAGAAATGAAAGCCATCGTTGATGAAGCCCATATGCGAGATTTACCTGTTGCAGCTCATGCACACGGTACAAGCGGGATTAAAACAGCCATTAAAGCAGGTGTTGATAGCGTAGAGCACGCCAGCTTTTTAGATGACGAAGCCATAGCCCTTGCCAAAGAGCATGGAACTTGGCTTTCTATGGATATTTATAACACCGAATACACTTTGACTTATGGCGAGCAAAATGGTGTTGACGAAGAAAATCTAAATAAAGAACGCCAAGTATCAAAAAGGCAACGTGATAGCTTTAGCCGTGCTGTAAAAGCGGGTGTGAAAATGGTCTTTGGAACGGATGCAGCAATTTACCCGCACGGAGATAATGCAAAACAGTTTAGCCGCATGGTTGAATTTGGCATGACAGAACTACAAGCCATTCAAGCATCCACTATTAATAGCGCTAAGTTATTAAAAATGGATACTCAGTTAGGACAAATTAAAACCGGATTTGCTGCTGATATAATTGCTGTAAAAGCAAACCCTCTTAAAAACATTAAAACCTTAGAGTCAGTACCCTTCGTAATGAAAGCAGGTGTTGTTTATAAAAACCAATTGTAAATACACGCTATTAAGGCTGAGCTTACTTAGCCTTAATAAACCCCTCACCCATCTCAAACATCCTATAAAAGGTACAACGTACCTTTTATAGGCTTAACTTTGTTTATTAATTATCCGAACAGTTTTATTTAATCAAATAAAATGAACTTTCTATTCACTTTAAAAACAATAACCATTATCATTCGCGCAAATTCAATAACGCGAATAGTTATCACTCTATGAAAACGTTTAAGTACTCTCTTATTACTCTTGCTTGTTTAAATGCAAATATGGCATTTGCCCAAAATACACAAGTTGATGCTGATATTGAACGCATCAGCGTATACGAAAAACAAAACCGCGTGGTGATGAGCTCAGGTCTTGCTACTAAATCAGACATGTCTTTAATGGAAACACCTGCACCGGTTGTTATTATTGACCGTGAACTTATTGAATCTCAAGGTGTAGATAGCCTACAAGATTTAGTTAGAAACGTAAGTGGTTTAACACAAGCAGGTAATAACTACGGTATTGGTGATAACTTAGTAATTCGTGGTTTAGATGCAAACTACACCTACGATGGTATGTATGGTGGTGCAGGCCTAGGTAATACATTTAACCCAACTCGTTCACTTACAAATGTTGAATCTGTTGAGGTTTTAAAAGGCCCTGCAACAGGTTTATATGGCATTGGTAGTGCGGGTGGCGTAATTAACCTAATAGAGAAAAAGCCAGAGTTTGAAGAGAAACACAAAGTATCGGCTGAGCTTGGCCAGTGGGATAGCTATTCATTATCGTTTGATAGCACTAACGCTATAACAGATGACTTGGCCTATCGTGTAATGGCTAAAACAGCGTCAAGTGACGGCTTTCGCGATTTAAAAGAAGATCGCGACGAAATTTATACTTCGCTTAAATACGTGCTAAACGACAGACAAAACATCATGCTTTCTGCAGCCTATATAAAAGATGAAATAGCGGTTGATTCTATTGGCCACCCTATTCGTATTTACAATGCAGAAACTGCAAATGGTTTAAGCGCGGGTGAAGTAACCGGTGCCGATTTAGTAAACGATCCGACAGGAAGCGGCGTACAGTTAAGTGATGCACAACGCGACCAACTTGCTAATTCGCTATCTTCATCTGATGGATTAACACCTTATAGCTTTGGCACAAATGGTATTATTTCACCAATGGCTGATGCTAACGAAGGTGAAGAACTGCGTTTTAAATTAACGCATAACTATTACATTACTGACGATTTGTTTTTAAACCAGCAACTACAGTACCGCAACTACACATCTAGTTTTGCGCGCCAAACAGGTGCATATAACTACGTCTATTCAACACGCGATGGAATTATTAATAACGACCCTCGTGCTCCATTAGTTGAAGACGGTGTACTTTACCCGTATGCAGCACGCCGCCAAGAATACCGCCAAGTAGAAGCAGATGAAAAATCATGGCAGTACTTTTTAGATTTACGTTATGACTTTATGTTAGGCGACGTAGATAACGAATTACTTGTTAACGCCAACTACGAAGATAGAGATATTCGTTTTAAACAATTCTCAATATGGGATCAAGATTACGTACTCACAAACGATGCTGGTGATGTCACGTACCAAGGTTCATTGCCGTATATTTACGATATAAGAGAACCAAATTGGCCATCTGGCAACTTTGATGACTTCGATCCACTTAAAACCAGCGACTACAATAAAAAAGTACAAGCATGGGGCTTAGGCATTCAACATGTTGGTTATCTTACTGAAGAGCTTACAACGCGTATTGGTGTAGCATATAACCGCATTGAGCAAACTTATGAGCACTTTGGTGTAGATGAGCGCTATAGCTCAAGCCGCGCAGAGCCAACACCTGAAGCGAGTACATCAGATTCTGGCTTAACGTATAACCTGGGTGCGACGTATCAGCCATCTGAAGATTTATCTGTATTTGTAAATCATTCAAAAGGCCGTACAGCGTATAGTGTATTAGGCTCTGTGGCGGGTAATGAAGCAGACAGAGAAGATTCTGAATCAATGAGTAACGATTTAGGTTTTAGATTTAAAGCGTTTGATGATCAACTACTGGCTTCTATTGTTATATTCGAAAGCTCTCGTACTAATTTAGAATACGCAAATACGCTTTATGACGCTTTAACATCAGGCTCAAATGTACCTGAAAGCTATTATGATGGTAAAGAAGAAACAACAGGTATTGAACTTGATTTAAACGCTTACTTAAATGATAAATGGAAAGTAAACGTAAACGGTATTTATCAAGATGCACGTGACAAAAGTAATCCTAACAGCAGCAGTTACGACACACGCCAAAAAGGTGTGCCTTACGTAACAGCAAGTACATGGGTAACCTACTACGCGGATATGTTTAACTTACCTGAAGCTGTAAATATAAGTGGTGGTATTACATTTGTAGATAACAGAAGTACTAATTCAAGTTCATTCTCGATTCCTGATGGTTACGTACCAAGTTACACGATTTACGATACAGCGGTATCGTATACAACTGATAAATGGCATATGCAGTTAAACTTAAATAACTTGTTCAACAAAAAGTATTACTCAAAAGCGATGTTTTTAGGTGGTATGCCAGGGGAAGAGCGTAATGCAAAACTAAGTTTTAGTTACACTCTTTAACTAGTTAACCTGATGTAATGGT
>NZ_WTKT01000016.1:0-111302 GCF_011378685.1 Pseudoalteromonas sp. C8 | reverse complement strand
TTTATATTGTTAAAGAACGTTGCGATTATAAAGTTAAACTTTATCTCGCTAGGGCTGCGCATATTACGCTTTCCTATTTTTTTGTCAACACTTAAATTTAAACTTTCTAAAAAGATTCAAACTAAGTTTTACTTAACACCCGAGTTGTTCGTGCCTCGCTATGCGTTGGCGTTTCCCGTCTCAGTGGGGTCGCATTATAGGGAGATCCGAAAACAGATCAACCCTTTTTTGAAGAAAACTTGAAATAATGTACTGTTCGCACACATTTGCATCGAAATGGTTACTTTAAACACTAAAAAGGCCCTGATGGGCCTTTTTAATTAGTTTACTATGAGCTTCCACCCAAGTTTACCTTGCTGTTTAGACTCTTGTTGTAGCTCGCTGGCCATTAATGGATGATCTTTTAACCAGTTACTTTCGAACTTAAGGTCTAACACTTCATTTTTAGCAGTTAACTCAAACTTAGGCAGTACATCATCTTGTCTGCGCATTGATAAGATGACTGCTATCCGTAGTAATCTCACTATATATTGCGCTAATAGACTATTTACGCCGAGTGAATTAAAACAGCCTTTTGGAAAATCAGAACGATGCGCATCTGCTACCGCTACTATTAATTTATGCTCTGACTGTGAAAAACCAGGCATATCGGTATTTTCCAAAATATAAGCGGTGTGTTTATGGTACTGCTTATATTCTATTAGTAATCCAATCTCATGAAGCTGCGCTACCGCTTTTAATAGTGGTAACCCATTTAAACTTTCAATTGGCCAATCTTTATCAATACTTACCGCTAACTGCATAGCTAAGCTTGAAACCCGACACGCTTGTTTTTGATCAACGTGATAACGACTCATAAACCCATCAACTGTGCGTTTACGAATGTCGTTATTATGAAACTCCGGAACCATGCTATATAAAACGCCTTCACGCAGTGCTCCACCCGCCAATCCCATTTTTTCTATTTCAAGAGATTCAAATAGTGCGATTAAGATTGCGAGCCCTGATACAAATACCAGTCGACGGTCTTCACTTAATCCAGGAAGGTCTAGCGCTGCAATAGTGCTAAATGCAATTGCTTGCTCTTTTATAGTGTTGAGCTTTTCAAGCGTAAGTAAATCGTCAAGATTTTGAGCGACCATAATTTCTTGAATTGCTTGCACTGTGCCAGAAGCACCAGATGCAATTTGCCATCCCGCTGTTTTATATTCTGGAGAAATTTCATCAATGACTGTTCGAGCTGCTTTTATGGCTGCGTTAAAGTTACTCTTACTTAATTGGCAGTCTTTGAAATAGCGTTCAAGATAGGTAACACACCCCATATTGAGGCTTTTGTAATGTAAGGCATCAAATGCTTTACCAATTACAACTTCGGTACTTGCACCACCAATATCAATAACAAGCTGTTTGCCAGTACAAGATGAAGTATGAGCAACACCTTTATAAATTGTACGCGCTTCTAATTCTCCGCTAATAACATTAATGTTATGGCCAAGAATCTTTTCTGCATGATTTTTGAATACTTCGGCGTTAGTGGCTAGCCGTAAGGTGGCTGTTGCTACTATGGTGATGTTTTTATCTGGGATATCTTGTAGACGCTCAGCAAAAAGGGCAAGGCATTCCCAGCCTCGCTGCATTGCTTCAGTGCTCAATACGTTATCTTTATCAAGCCCTGCGGCTAATCGGACTTTGCGTTTAACACGTCCAATTGTTTGTAGACCGCCAGCAATTGATTTGGCTATAAGCATATGAAAGCTATTTGAGCCCAAATCAATAACTGCGTACACATTTTTTTGCGGTTTAAGTTGCCCCACCGTTCAAAAACCTCTAGTTACTACTACTTATACAAACGGTCGTTTACGACCGTCCTTTTTGGTAACTATTATTTGGGCGACGTCCGCTGTTATTACTACGGTTACGTGGACCTGTTGAATAGTTGCGCTTTCTTTGAATAATAGGCTGAGTTAAATCATCTAGCAATGCTGTTTTATCATAATGTGATAAAGGAATGCTGTGCTCTATATATTCTTCAATTTCATGCAGGTTATATGCATATTGCTCACATGCAAAACTAATTGCGTGGCCTGATGCACCAGCGCGACCAGTACGACCAATACGGTGAACATAATCTTCACAATCGTCAGGTAAATCAAAGTTAAATACATGACTTACTTCTGGAATATGAAGACCACGCGCTGCAACATCAGTCGCAACTAAAAAGTCTAAGTCGCCTTTGCTAAACTGCGCTAATATAGTTTGGCGTTTTTTCTGGTTAACATCACCAGTAAGCATACCTACACGATGACCGTCTGACTTAAGCCAAGCATATACTGTTTCACAACTGTGCTTGGTATTTGCAAACACGATTGCTTTCTCTGGCCATTCTTCTTCAATTAAGGTTAACAACAGCTTAATTTTATCTTCTTGCGAAGGATGAAATAGCTCTTCTTGAATACGTTTACCCGTTTTAACGTCAGGTTCAATTTGAACATGTTCTGGGTTTGTCATGTGCTCAAAAGCTAATTCTTGTACGCGATACGATAATGTGGCAGAAAATAATAAGTTTAAACGCTTTGATGTATCTGGCATACGATCGAACATATAGCGAATATCTTTGATAAAACCTAAATCGAACATACGATCAGCTTCGTCAAGCACGACTACCTCAATTTCATTAAGGGTGTAACAGCCTTGCTTATACAGATCAATTAGACGACCTGTAGTACCAATTAAAATATCAACGCCTTTTTCTAGTTGTGCACGTTGTTTTTCGTAATCTTCGCCACCATATACTAAACCTAAGTTAAGATTACAGTGCGGCGCTAAAATTTTAGCATCTTTGTGTATCTGAATCGCAAGCTCCCGAGTAGGGGCCATGATCAGGGCTCTTGGATGTTTACTAGGTGCTTTGCTAGATTGTAATAACCGATGGCACGTGGCAGTTAAAAACGCCAACGTTTTGCCTGTACCTGTTTGAGCTTGGCCCGCGATATCGCGTCCATCACAAATAAAAGGTAGGCATTTTGCTTGAATAGGTGTGCAATATTCAAACCCATTCTCGGTTAAACCGGCAACCACTTCCGGTGCGATAGCAAAGTCTGAAAACTTTTTATCGGTTAAATGTGTCTTAGTCATAGCGTTTAAGCATAACGTTTAAACTTGCAATAAGAAACAAGAGTGTTTAAATACGCACTAAATATTTCGCCTAACTAAATCGGAGAGCGCAATGAGCGAGAAAATAATCCAAATTACTGACGATAGCTTTGAAGCTGACGTATTACAATCTGACAAACCAGTACTAGTAGATTTCTGGGCTGAATGGTGTGGACCTTGTAAAATGATCGCCCCTATTCTTCACGAAGTTGCTGATGAATACGACAGCCGTGTGACTGTTGCTAAATTAAACATTGACCAAAATGCTGGCACACCGCCAAAATTTGGTATTCGTGGTATCCCTACTTTACTTCTTTTTAAAGATGGTCAAGTAGCTGCAACGAAAGTAGGTGCTCTTTCAAAAACTCAACTTATTGAGTTTTTAGAAAACAACATCTAACTGTAAGCTAGAACAATAAAAAGGGCTTTTTGCCCTTTTTTAAATTTATTTTGTATAAAGACTGGACGCTTTGCCAGTGAACTGCTAGTTTATAAAGCCAACTAATCCTTAGTTATATTCAACAAACCTCACTCAACGATCAAAGCGATTTTGAGTATGACAACTGTAATAAAGAACCCACCAATATGCATTTACGCGAATTAAAAGACAAGTCCATTAAAGAGCTTGTAGACTTAGCTGAGTCCATGGGGCTCGAAAACGTAGCCCGCTTAAGAAAGCAAGATATCATTTTTGCCATTCTTAAATCCCATGCCAAAGGCGGAGAGAATATCTTCGGCGGCGGTGTATTAGAGATTTTACAAGATGGTTTCGGCTTCTTAAGATCATCAGAAGCCTCTTACTTAGCTGGCCCAGATGACATTTATGTTTCACCTAGCCAAATTCGCCGTTTCAGCATGCGTACTGGCGATTCAATTTCAGGTCTTATTCGTCCACCTAAAGACGGTGAACGTTACTTTGCTTTACTTAAAGTAAATGAAGTTAACTTTGATAAACCTGAAAACTCTCGAACTAAAATTCTTTTTGAAAACCTTACTCCATTACATGCAAACGAACGTTTTCGCATGGAACGTGGTAACGGCAGTAAAGAAGATATTACAGCCCGTGTACTTGATTTAGCATCTCCTATTGGCCGCGGCCAACGTGGTTTGTTAGTAGCTCCGCCAAAAGCGGGTAAAACAATGCTACTTCAAAATATTGCACAATCAATTACGCACAATCATCCTGATGTAACATTAATGGTTTTACTTATTGATGAACGTCCGGAAGAAGTAACAGAGATGCAACGCCTAGTTAAAGGTGAAGTTATTGCATCAACGTTTGATGAACCAGCTTCTCGTCACGTACAAGTTGCCGAAATGGTTATCGAAAAAGCAAAACGCCTAGTTGAACATAAAAAAGATGTTGTTATCTTATTGGATTCAATCACTCGTTTAGCACGTGCTTATAACACCGTTATTCCTTCATCAGGTAAAGTACTTACTGGTGGTGTTGACGCTAACGCATTACATAAACCTAAGCGCTTCTTTGGTGCCGCACGTAACGTTGAGGAAGGTGGTAGCTTAACAATCATAGCTACAGCTCTTATCGATACTGGCTCTAAAATGGATGAAGTTATCTACGAAGAGTTTAAAGGTACTGGTAACATGGAACTTCACCTTAACCGTAAAATTGCGGAAAGACGTGTATTCCCAGCTATCGACTTTAACCGCTCAGGTACTCGTCGTGAAGAATTACTAACAAAACCAGATGAACTTCAAAAGCTTTGGATTTTACGTAAAATTGTTCATGACATGTCAGAAATTGATGCAATGGAATTCTTAATCGATAAACTATCGATGAGCAAAACCAATGATGAATTTTTTGATTCGATGAGACGCCAATAAAAGCGTTTTAATTGAATAAAAAAGCGCCTTAGGCGCTTTTTTTGTGTCTGGATTAAATACAGTTTAACTTTCATTATACTTTTTAAGTACACCCTGCAGCGTATCAACGAGCGCTTTAAAGTCATTTGCACTGCTTTTTTTGCTTCTGCGTAGAAGTGCTCTGTCTAAATTTTTAGCCGATTGCGCAATTTCATCCAAACCAAACATTTGTGCAGCCCCTAAAATGCGATGGCTATCTTTTTGTAGCGCATCTAAATCTTCGCTTATAAAATGCTGCGCAATCGTTTCACTCTCCAAAGCAAAGCTCTGCTTGAAACTAATCACAAGATCGCTCATATCAACTTCATTTTGCTTTGTAATTGGCTGATCTTCTGCATTATGTAGGTGACTAGAAAGCGCTTTATAAAATGACTCTTTGTCTATCGGTTTACCTAAGTAACCAGTAAACCCTAACTCTAAATAACCATCCACTTCATGACTCATAGCATTTGCTGTTAAAGCAAAAATAGGTCGCTCAAAACCACATTGTTTTAATAGCTGAAAAGCAGAACGCCCATCCATCACTGGCATTTGAATATCGAGCAATACCAAATCTGGATATTCTTTTAAGCACTGCTCTACCGCTTGCTCACCATTTTCAACAGCAATAACCTCGAGTCCCATTGAGCGTAAATAACGACTTATTAACCTACGATTATCAGGATGATCTTCCGCAAGTACGACACGACCTGCCAATTGCTTATTTGCCTTAGGAGCACTTTGAGTTTCAATCATGCTTTGCGATTTATTTACTTCTGCGCACGGTAAAAAGAACGAAAACTGACTGCCCTTTTTGTATTCGCTTTGTACGCTGATATAACCACCCATCATCGCAGCTAATTGTTGCGATAAGCTAAGGCCTAACCCTGTACCACCAAAGCGACGGCTAATGCTGTTATCAGCTTGGCTAAAGCATTCAAAAATAAGCTTTAACTGTTTAGAGCTCATACCAATACCGGTATCTTTTACAATAATAACTAGTCCTTGCTCACTCTTATTTAATGCAATAATGATCTGCCCAGAATGAGTAAACTTAATAGCATTTGCACATAAGTTTATAAGAATCTGCTTTACGCGTATTAAATCCAGCTTAGTGTAAAACTCATTACCCACTTGATTGTCTAAAATAAGATGTAGATTTTTTGCTTTTGCTTGGGTGATAAACATTGCGTGCACATCATTTACGAGCTCTACAATATCAAAGCACGAAATATTTAACTCTAATCTATTGGCTTCAATTTTACTTAAATCAAGTACATCATTTATTAAGCTTTTTAAATGGTCACTGTGACGCTGAATTACTCTTAATTCATCTTTAAGTGACTCAGGCTCATATAATTCATTAATCAAAGCATCTGTTTGCCCTAAAATAGCCGTTAGTGGAGTGCGAATTTCGTGACTAATATTAGCCAAAAACTGGCTTTTAACATCGTTGGCTTCTCTCAGCTCTTGTGCAATTGCCTGCAACTCTGCGGTACGTTGCGTAACTTGTTCTGTTAACTGCTGCTTAGCGCGTTTTTCTGCACCACGGCGATAAAGCGCAATACCAGTTACGACAACTAAAAGTAATAGTAAAAAAGAGAATAAAGTAAGCTGAGAACGCTGCGACATTTTTAGCTCTTGCACACGGCGATCTTGCTTAAGTTTTTCTATCTCTTGGTTTAATTGCGTTGCTTTAAATTGATGCTGAAGTACCGCTAGTGCATTTATAATTGCCGTACTTCTGAGCTTTCGCAACTCACTAATATATTTTTGTTGCAAAGCCATTGCGCTTGAATAATCGCCTTTACTGGCTTCAAGAAGTGCTTTGGCCCCTAAGCTCTCTCTAATTATTCGCTCACTACCATATTCATGAGCAAGTAAAATAGCTCTATCTAAATTTATTTGCGCCTCTTCTAAGTTACCCTTAACAAACTGAATTTTAGCCAGCGCATGTAGCGCATTAAGCTCTAAATTATGATTATCTATTTTAAGGGCGTAGTACTCACCTAATTTAGCTTGCTCGTACGCTTCATCCACTTTTTTTAATACTAAATTAGTGTTAGCTAAATTTGTATATTGTGTAGATAACTTATTGTAATCATTAGCTGAAATATAATAGCGCAGCGCTAGCTGATAATAATGCAGTGCTAAGTCAAATTGATTACTCTCCATATGGGCAACACCCATATTGTTATATACCTGCGCAATACCGCTTTTATCATCTAATCGTTGATAAACCTTAAGTACATCTTGATAAAGACCAAACGCACTATCGTAGCGTGATAAGCGTATATAAACGCCTGCTATATTAAGTAGTATATCGGTTTTATCTTGCTCACTGCCGTACGCCTCGTAGATAGCTTTTGCTTTTAAATAAAACTCTAGGGTATCGCCTAGCTTATTCATATTAAAATAGGCCAAACCAATATTATTTAATAAGTTTGCCTGCTCTAGTAATTGCTTATTCTTTTCTGCTAATGCTAGGGTACGGGTATATTCAATAATCGCTTTTTGAAATAAGCCTTGATAAAAAAGTACAACACCTTGCATTTTAATTGCACGAAAGTGCTCATCAGGGAAGAAAGTATCCGAAGTATGTTGTTCGAGTAATTTAAAGTAATGTAATGAGTCTTTAAAATTATCAACCGATAACGCAGTATTACCCAATGCCGAATAAACAGCGACACGCTCCTTTTTGGAGGCATTTTTATTAGCAAGTAGCATGTTTGCTAATTGTAATTTAGGCTCCCACTGCACTTCGTTTTTGAATTGCTCAAATAACGAATCATTATTTTGGGCATAGCTAGGAGCTATTAGTACACAGCATATAGTAAATAAGAGGCATTTTAACTTGCCCAGCATAATTTTAATCCTTCAAACCGTTACTTATATCAGTGTAATCTTTATTGAAGATACACCAACTACTAGGGCCTAAACAATGCTTAACCCACTGATTGATGAGATTTTTGAGCTAATACTAACAAAGCAGGTTTGGCAAGTTCATACTTTAGCAGCAGAACTGACAAACCGCAGCGCTATGACCACTCTCGATAAAAGTCCTGAACGTGATTTATTTAAACGTAACTTTTTAATCATGAATGCACTGTACCAACTGCAGGCACAATTACGCCCTCAGAGTTTACTCATTTCAGCTCTGCATATCGAGCTTTTAGAAAAAGGAGATAATAGTTTAGTAACAACAAGCGAAAATTTGCGAGATTATTATTTAGATTGGCATAATTACGATACCAGTGAAGAGCAGATTGATGAGCTTTTAAATAGCTTTTGGCGTCAGTTTAAAACGACATCACCACAACAAGCTTTAAATGAAAATGAATTTAAAGCATTGGCTTTAGAATGGAAGTTACCTGAAAATTTCACTCTTAAAAATGTTCAAAAGCGCTGGAGACAACTTGCATTACAAGTGCACCCAGATAAACCAAATGGCTGTGAAGTTGAGTTTAAAAAAATACAAACACAATACGAGCAACTAAAGGTAGCTGCTCGTTAATCTATTAATTTAGAAGTTTAAATTAACGAGTAAGGCGACGTGCGCGTATTTTACGCCCTTTAATATTGCCTTCGGTTAATTTACGAAGCGCAGGTTTTAATGAGTTACGCTCAACAGCAACAAACGCTACGTTATCAAGTACGTTAATTTTACCCACCTGACGACCTGCAACCCCATCTTTACCCGTTAAAGCACCTAAAATATCACCTGCACGTACTTTTTGTTTTTTACCTGAATCAATCATCAAAGTAACCATTTCAGGGCGGTACGGTGGCTTGTCTAATAAATTAAATGGTGGCATTTGCTCTGGAGTAATATCACGTTCGTAATGTTCGCCTATTTGAGCAATTTTAAACGCTTCTGCTTCACCGTAAATAGAACATGCAATGCCCTTTTTACCAGCGCGACCTGTACGACCAACACGATGCACATGTGTTTGCGTGTCATGTGCTAAATGGTAGTTAATCACCATATCCATGTCGTCAATATCTAAACCACGTGCAGCAACATCGGTTGCAACAAGTATTGAAGCACTTTTATTTGAAAAGTGAATTAACGTACGTTCACGATCGCGCTGTTCTAAATCACCGTGTAGCGAAACAGCACTAAAGCCTTCATCAGCTAAATCGTCACACACTTGTTGTGTTTCTACTTTAGTATTACAAAACACAACACAGCTTTGTGGTGTAAATTTAAGTAATAATAATTTTAGCGTTGGATAGCGCTGCTTATTATTATCCATTTTGTAGAAGTACTGCTTAATTGTGCTTTTGGCTTGCTCTTCTTCTACTTTAACCATTTCTGGATTTTTAAGTACACGCTTAGCAATTGCTTCAATAGCTCTTGGGAATGTTGCACTAAATAACAATGTTTGACGATTTTGTGGAATGCGCTCAATAATTGCATCAAGTGTATCTTGAAAACCCATATCAAGCATTTGATCGGCTTCATCAAGTACCAATGTTTCAACATCATCTAAACGTAAAGTACCTTTACGAATATGGTCATCAACACGCCCAGGTGTACCAACAATAATATGCGCGCCATGTTCAAGCGAGCCTATTTGTGGACCAATTGATACACCGCCACATAACGTTAATATTTTAATGTTATGGATACCGCGCGCTAATTTACGCATTTCAACCGCAACCTGCTCGGCAAGCTCACGAGTAGGACACAAGACTAAAGATTGAATACGAAAGCGTTTTACGTTTAATTTAGCTAACACACCCAAGCTAAACGCAGCAGTTTTACCTGAACCGGTTTTTGCCTGAGCAATGATGTCTTTACCAGCAAGTACAGGCGGTAAACTTTGCGCTTGTACAGGTGTCATATGCGCATAACCAAGTGTTGATAAATTATCAACGAGTCCAGCTGGTAAAGCCAAAGATGAAAAAGCAGTTGAAGTCACAGTAAGTTCCATAGCAATAAAAATAACGTGGGGGAAAGCCCCACTAAATATGCTGCTAATAATAGCAGAATTCGTAATTAGCAACCATTAACAAACACATAATAAAGCACGTTAACAAAAGGTGTTGAAAATGATAGTAGTTTGCATTAAGATCGCGATTGTTTTTTACATATCACTGCTGGAAGCAAACAATGAAACTGAATTCTCTTTACATAGCACTATTAGCAAGCATTACAACAAACACATACGCAAACACTACTGACCTTGAGCGTATAGAAGTAAAAGGTAGCTACTTTAACGATTACAAAGTAGATAACGCTAATGGCGCAATGAGAACATCAGCTTCATTACTTGAAACCGCACAATCTGTAACCGTAATAACCGACACTATTATTAGTGAGCAACTTGCCACTACCCTTGGCGAAGTACTAACAAATGACGCAAGCTTAACTGCAGGCTCACAACAACGAAATCGTGAGGTATTTAACTTGCGCGGCTTTGAGCTAAGCTCATCAACAGGTTATTTACGTGATGGGCATCAGCATTGGTCGCACTACCAACAACCAATCGAAATTTTACAACAAGTTGAAGTAATTAAAGGCCCATCGAGCATTTTATATGGTCAATCAGGTCCGGGTGGCTTGGTGAACATGGTTACTAAAAAGCCTACAGCACAAACATTATTTAATGCCAGTGCCGATGTAGATCAACATGGCTCAACGCGCTTTATGGTTGATGCTGCAGGTGCCTTGACTGAATCTGAAGATTTACGTGCTCGTGGTATTTTAGTTAAACAAGATGTTGATTACTGGCGTGAATACCAAAACGGTGAAAACCGCGAGCGTGACCGCTTTTTAGGTGCTTTAGTTGTAGATTACGATATTAGCGACAACGCATTAGTACGTGTGCATTACGACCGCACAGACGACGAAGCCGGTTTAGATACTGGCGCATGGATAGACGAAAACGCCAATGTAATTGGTGATGATAAAACAATCCGTGATATGTCTTGGGCATTTACCGACATAACCGTAGAAAACCTAGGTGTAGACCTAGAAGTATTTTTAACCGATAACTGGCAAGTAAAGCTTGGCTATAACGAACAAACGTTTGAGCGCCAACGCTTTGAATCAGCACCGAATATGCCAAGTGACTTTGTTGAAGGCGATAGTTATGAATCTCGCCCTTACGACCGTTTTGATGATTGGCAATTTAAAACTGCATTTATTGATTTTATTGGTGAATTTAAAACAGGTAGCTTACAGCACCAATTTTTAATTGGCGCAAACTCGCTTGATTATTACTACGGGCAACGTCGTACCTCTGCCGACTCTTTTGATTTTTCTGCAGGACAAGCAGAACCATCTCGTCCATCAGTAAGCTATAAAACAGATGATACAGTAAGCGAAACTGAATACGACTACTACGGAATTTACGTTCAAGACTTAATTTCGTTCTCGCCTGAGTGGCAACTATCATTGGGTGGTCGTTACGACAAACAAAATAGCACAGGAAATGATAACGAATCATTTGTACCAAAAGTAGGTGTGCTTTATCACCCAAATGCTTCTGCAACTATATACGCTAGTTACTCAGAAGGTTTTGAGCCTCAAGGTAGTGAAACACTGATTGATGAAACAGATGTAAATAACGGCATGAAATTAGATGCTGTTACATCTAAGCAAAGAGAGATTGGTATTAAATGGCAGTTATTTGATGACCGCCTAATGCTTACCAGTGCTATTTTTGATATTAGCAAAGAAGGTACTCTTGTTAGCGAACAACTTGAGACGCCTATTGGCTCATTCACAAGTGAAACAAACCAAGTGGGTGAACAACGCCACAAAGGTGTTGAAGTAAGCGCACAAGGTGCCGCTACTGACCGCTTATTTGTTATGGCATCAACTATGTATCTAGATGCTAACTTTGAACGCGATGAAATATTGGAAGGTAAACGCCCTACCGATGCACCAAAATGGTCGGCATCACTTTGGACGCGTTATGAATTAAACGACGCCATTGCACTTAATGCTGGTGCTTTTTACGAAGGTGAGCGCTTTGCCGATAGCGCCAATACAATTACTAAAGATGCCTATACGCGTGTTGATGTAGGTGCAACTTATAAGTTTAACTTAAGTAATACCGATATTAACTTACGCCTTAACATCGAAAACTTATTTGATAAAAGCTATTTAGGTGGCGGCGGCACAAATAATGTAACTGTTGGCGAGGGCACAAATCTTCGTTTAGCTGCGCAATTTAGCTTTTAAATAAATGCCTTAAATAACAGCTTTAAAATATAGCCCGCGTACATTTACGCGGGCTTTTTTATATCTAAATATTCACACCTAACAGCATTAAACCTATTACAAAGCCTATTCATCTCATCTATTTTTTATCATGTTTGTTACATGCTCTAATAGCGCTAATTATTAAAAAGGCCTACCAAAATGAAAAAATTAATTACCGCACTGCTGCTTACTAGCAGTATGGCTGCAAACGCTAACAGCGCCGAATTTACCCAAAAGCAATTACAACAAGTAGACGAAGTGCGCACCTCTGCACTAAATAGTGATTTAAGTTATAAATTACTAGAGTCATTAACAACTGAAGTAGGCCCACGCCTTCCTGGTACCGAAAACGATAAAAAAGCCGTGGCATGGGCTCAAGCCAAATTTAATGAACTGGGCTTTGATAAAGTATGGTTAGAAAAAGCCACATTTCCTGAATGGCGCCGTTATAGCGAAAGCGGAAAAATACTAACACCAAGCGAGCAACCACTGCACTTAACTGCATTAGGTAACAGTATAAGCACGCCAAAAGATGGGATTACAGCGCCGGTAGTCTTATTCGAAACACTTGATGAATTAAAAGCCGCACCGGCAAACAGTTTAAAAGGTAAAATTGCGTATATTAATTACCGTATGAACCGCGACATAGACGGGAATGGTTACGGACCTGCTGTAAAAGCACGCGGTACAGGCGCTATAGAAGCATCTAAAAAAGGCGCTGTTGCCTACATGATGCGCTCGGTTAGTACCGGTCATCATCGCTTTGCACACACTGGCGGTAGTTACTACAAAGAAGGTGTTACAAAAATACCTAACGTAACAATTGCTAACCCAGATGCAGATCAAATAGCACGCTTAGTTGCTTTAAATAAAGACGTATCGGTAAATATTAATGTGCAAACCGAAAGCCTTGGTGAAGGCACTGGTTATAACGTGATTGGCCAATTTAATGGTACCGAAAACCCTGAGCAATATGTATTAATTGGGGGGCATTTAGATTCTTGGGACTTAGGGACTGGCGCATTAGATGACGGCGCAGGCGTTGCACTAACAATGGCAGCCGCTAAACATATTAGCGATGTAAAACGTCCTAAGCGCAGTATTCGTGTGGTACTTTTTGCAGCTGAAGAGCTAGGTCTTTGGGGTGCAAAAGCTTATTTTGCAGAGCATAAAAACGAGCTAAGCAATATTGTTGCAGCCGCTGAGTCTGATTTTGGCGCCGATGTTGTATATGCTTTTGAATCGAACGTAAGCGCAGAGTCACTTCCTGTAGTTCGCGCTATAGCAAAAGAACTTGCGCCGTTAAATATTGAGCACATTGGTAAAAACCAAGCGAATGGTGGCCCCGATCTAATTCCACTTAAAGCAGCAACGTCAGCGCCTATTTTTGAACTTGCTCAAGATGGAACAGATTACTTTGATTACCACCATACAGCTGACGATACGCTTGATAAAGTAACACCTGCTAAGCTTCGTCAAAATACCGCTGCATATGCTGTATTTGCTCTAATGGCTGCCGATGCAAAAACCACTATCAAGCCTAAAGCTCAAAATAAGTAATAACAGACATACTTACTTACAGTTTGTAGCTTTAACTAACACGCTTCTTGTTTTACCTTTAGGTAATTAAACAAGGAGCGTGCTTTATGTTACTTTTCAATACGAGTGAATCATTTCCACATTTTGCACAAATAACACGCTGCCCTCACTGCCAGAGCGACGCCTACCATTTAGTAAATAAAAGCCGCTATTTACGATTTAGCATTTTACCTATGCTTGCCTTAAAATTAAGCTATAAACGCGAGTGCTATCAATGCGGAAAAAGCGAACCTGTTAAAATACCGCAACTACCGTTAATAGAAAAACTAAGCCTACCTAAATACTTTATTGGCGTATTTTTATTGCTTTGGATTGTTTCGTTTTTTTATCAACAACACCTTGATACCGAGACTCAAAAGCAAAGCTATTTGAATACACCTAAAATATATGACACCTACTTAGTACACGCCGACAAATTTACACACGAACCCTGGACCCTAACCAATTTAAGAATTGCTCAAGTTTTAAGTTTTGACAAGCAGTTTATTACCTTTCAGATAAGCAACTACAGCTATAAACGTAATAATAGTATTACCTTGGCAATGCGTACCAGCCAACTAATTCAAGACAATTACTTCTCCACTAAAACAATCACTCTCCCTCGTGATGAAGTAAAGCGTTTGTATAAAGACGAAGCTATTTATGACGTGCTGCGACCTTATGCCAACAGCCTTTATGGCGGGTTTGTGATGTTTCCTCCCAAACCTAAGCCACTATATAAAGGTTTAAAACTCGATAAAAACAATCAACAAGGCATTATTTATTTTAAAGATAAGTTGTTTTTTGAAGCATTTAATAGCTTTAAGCTAGCTGCTGAAGCGGGTTCTCAATGGGGGCAATTAAATTTAGCGCAAATGTATCGTGATGGTCAGGGAATAGCTCAAAATTATCAACAGGCTATTTATTGGTATAAAAAGGCCATTGAGCAAAAAAATACTAAAGCACAATTTGAATTAGAATCGCTTTGTAAAATAGCTAACTGTGAATGAGTGAATTTAAATATAGCTGGCGCAACAAGTACGCCAGCTATAAACTATTTTTTAAATAACTTTGTATAACTTACATGTATAAGCACAACAACTAAGCCGGCAATAACACCTAGCAAACCATCAAACAAGAGAGGCGCTAATACTTCTCCTGTGCCGCCAGCAACAGACTGAGCATAGCTTGTTACATCCACTTGAGTATGATGCAGTAACTCAACACCATGCACTAAAATCCCGCCGCCTACTAAAAACATTGCAATGGTGCCCGCAAATGCTAAAAACTGCATCAACCTAGGCGCTGCTGCGAGTAAGCCTTTACCAAGTAACTCTTTAAATTTATTAGCTGACACTTTAGATTGGTTGAGTAAATAAAGCCCGGCATCATCCAGCTTTACAATACCGGCCACTAAGCCATAAACGCCAATCGTCATTATAATTGCGATAACACAAAGCACTAAAGCTTGGTTAAGTAATGTAGCGCCTGCCACAGTGCCTAAAGTAATAACAATAATTTCGGCAGAAAGAATAAAGTCGGTTCTTATTGCCCCTTTTATTTTTTGTTTTTCATACTCAACTAAATCTAATTTTTCATCTTCATCTACCACTTCATTGTGATGAGGCAAAAACTTAGCAAATACTTTTTCAGCTCCCTCAAAACACAAAAACAAACCACCCATCATTAAAAGCGGTGTTATTAACCAAGGCAGCCATACGCTTATTAATAAAGCAGCGGGTACGAGTATCGCTTTATTTAAAAATGAGCCCTTTGCCACAGCCCAAACAACCGGTAATTCACGCTCTGCTGCAACACCTGTAACCTGCTGTGCATTGAGCGCTAAGTCATCGCCTAATACACCCGCTGTTTTTTTTGTTGCTACCTTACTCATTGTCGCAATGTCATCAAGTAAAGTGGTTATATCGTCTAATAACGTTAAAAGGTTAGTGCCTGCCATAAAGCTTCCGAGCTCAAAAAATATTGCTATAAACATAACGTAAAGCGCTACTTTCACCAACGGTTAATTTTGCTTTGTTATTCTTACATTAGATTAAAATTTTGCCCTGTGTTTTAACTAACTTTTAAAGAAGATGGGAGGAAAAATGAAAGTATATTTAGCATTAATCGCTATTTTACTAAGCTTAACCGCATGTAGTGATTTACAAACCAGTACTGCTTACCAATGCGATGATGAGAGCGTAAAACTCAATATCATTAATAATTCTGAAGCCGAACTTATCTTTAACAATAAAATGCATGTACTTAATCACGAAAAAAGTGCATCAGGGAATAAATATATAAGTGAAGAGGTACTGTTTTGGGGTAAGGGAAATGAAGCCATGCTAATCATTGCTGGTAAAAAAAGACAGTGCATCAAGGTTTAACACAAAACCAACCAATAAATTACAGCAATGCTACAATAATTAAAGACCCATTATTGTGATGAAGTTATGCGTTCAATTGCGATCAAACATAAAATAATTTTAGCTTTTACAGCCATTGGTTTATTGGTGCTAACAAGTAGTGTGTTTTTTTATTGGTCATTAAACAAAATTAGCGTTAACAATACCCGAACCGAAAAATTAGCAGTTCCGGTACAACAGTTCAGTAAAGATTTAAGGCTATCATTACTGTCTATTACCAAATTTAATGCCTTAGCTTACAGCCAAGCAAACCTTGATTTACTTCAACAAAATAAAAAACAGGCGCAAGCTGAACAACAACAATTTAGCGATATGCTCAATTCGTTAAGCACTCAACTAAATCAACAAATAACAATGCAAAATTTACTCACCAGTACCAACGCAGGCTTCGAGCAACTGACTAAAGTAAGTGTCGCAATGTTTAGTGCTAAAGAGAGTAAGTTTGTAGCGCAAAATTCCACCATAGAATTATCAGCAACGTTTAACGAGCAACTTTACAATTTAAGTTCTAACTTACTTGATATAGAACTTTTAGAAGTGCCTGCAAAACAGCAGGCGCTACTTAATGCGATGTTTGGAACAGCGACCCGTATAGATGATTTATTGTTTAACTTAAGCAATAATATAAAAAGCATTACTCAAACTACAAGTATCAATGATTTAAATAGCCATCAGCAAGATACCCTATTTCTACTAGATAACATCCAACCTAATTTCACCTATTTAGAGCAACAAGCGCTACCTTTTAATAATGCGTTTAATGCTAAAAATTTAACGGCTAAATTTAATCAATTAAGAGAGTTACTTAACAACGATACAGGAATTTATGCCCAACAAAATAAAGTACTCAAAAGTACTATTGCTGCGGCTCAAAATTTTGAACACTTTCAACAGCAATTTATAACAACAGAAGGTCAGCTTATTGAACTTAATAAATTGGCTGATGAGCGCTTTAATGCCTTACAAACTAATGCAAAGGCCGCCATAAATACAGGGATTAGTTCTGTAGTAATTATTACGCTTGTTTTAATTATATTGATTATCGCTATCTCTATTTTTACAACTCGCGCAATGCTAAAACCGCTTAAAAAAGTAAACCGCGATTTAGCCCGAATCGCCTCAGGTGATTTATCAAAGCGAAGCCATCCGCGCAGTAAAGATGAATTTGGTACTTTGCTAAATAACATAAATAAACTCAGTGAAGACCTTACCCAGTTAATTGGCGCAATTAGTAGTGACGCCCATGAACTAGACCGCAGCGCTATTAAAACCAGTGAAAAAGGTCAGCAAATGACGGTTGTTGCACAACAGCAGTTGGAGCGAAGCGCGCAGGCAACATCGCTTGCACAAAATATGCTAACCAACTCACAAGCGGTTTATGAACAAGCAGATAAAACATCAAGTGAAATAACCAATGCATCGCAATTTGCCAATGACGTAAACAAGATTGCTAATAAAAATAGTCTAAGTATAGAAACTTTATTACAGCGCCTTGATAAAGCAGTAGGCAGCACTGAGGAACTAGCCCAACACACTCAGCTTATTGAAGCCATTGTTGAAACAATTAGCAGCATTGCCGAGCAGACCAACTTATTGGCACTCAATGCTGCAATTGAAGCAGCGCGAGCGGGTGAAAACGGACGCGGGTTTGCTGTAGTTGCTGATGAGGTTCGATCATTAGCTGCACGTACACAGACCTCGACTAGCGAAATAAACACCATGATCCAAACATTGCAACAGCACACTCAAACAACTCAAGAACACATTACCGATGGCCAACACCAAGCCAAGCAATGTGTTAAAAACAGCACTGAACTAAATAAAGCCGTAGAGCGTATTAAAAGCACATTGTTGTCTGTTAATCAGATGAGTGAGCAGATTGCTCATGCATCACATGAGCAATTGACTAACAGTAACGACATTCAACAAATAATGGCCAAGGTGACAGAGCAAGCAACCTTGAATGCCAAAAACGCGACAACCCTAGCAAGCGAAAGTGAAGACGTAAATCAACTTGCACACTCCTTAACAAGTGCCGTAGAGCGCTTTAAGTTTTAAGTGCAAGTAATGACTTGGCTTGCATGAAATGGGTATAATACTTCAACTCTTTTGCTTAATAGCGGCCCACAATGAAATATAAAGATCTACGTGATTTTATCGATTTGCTTGAAAAAAAAGGCGAACTTAAACGTATCACCCAAGAAATCGACCCGTATCTTGAAATGACCGAAATATCTGATCGCACATTGCGTGCAAAAGGCCCTGCGTTATTATTCGAAAATCCAAAAGGCTACGATATGCCGGTGCTTACCAACTTATTTGGTACACCAAAACGCGTAGCAATGGGCATGGGCCAAACAGACGTTAGCGAGCTGCGCGAAGTAGGTAAACTACTCGCTTTTTTAAAAGAGCCTGATCCACCAAAGGGTATTAAAGAAGCTTTAGGCGCTATACCTATTTTTAAGCAAGTGCTTAATATGCCAGCAAAAGAAGTTAAAAAAGCGCCTTGCCAACAAGTAGTTTTAGAAGGTGATGATGTAGACTTAACTAAATTACCTATTCAACATTGTTGGCCAGGTGATGCAGCGCCATTAATTACTTGGGGCCTTACAGTTACTAAAGGGCCTTATAAAAAGCGCCAAAATTTAGGTATTTATCGCCAGCAATTATTAGGCAAAAATAAAATAATTATGCGTTGGTTGTCGCATCGTGGTGGCGCGCTTGATTTTCAAGAATGGTGTAAAGAAAACCCAGGGCAACCTTACCCTGTCTCGGTAGCACTAGGTGCCGATCCAGCTACTATATTGGGTGCAGTAACGCCTGTACCCGACACATTAAGCGAATATGCATTTGCTGGTTTATTACGTGGTAGCAGAACCGAAGTTGTAAAATCTATTTCAAATGACCTACAAGTCCCTGCCAGTGCAGAAATAGTACTTGAAGGTTACATTATGCCAGGTGAAATGGCGCCAGAAGGCCCTTATGGTGACCATACCGGTTACTATAATGAAGTAGATGACTTTCCAGTAATGACGGTAACTCACTTAACGCATCGTAAAGATCCTATTTATCACAGCACATTTACTGGCCGTCCGCCTGATGAGCCTGCAATTTTAGGTGTAGCACTTAATGAAGTGTTTGTGCCGATATTACAAAAGCAATTTCCTGAAATCGTCGACTTTTATCTGCCGCCTGAAGGGTGCTCGTACCGTATGGCGATTGTAACAATGAAAAAACAATATCCTGGCCATGCTAAGCGCGTGATGATGGGAGTTTGGTCGTTCTTACGTCAGTTTATGTATACCAAGTTTGTAATTGTGTGCGATGACGATATTAATGCCCGTGATTGGGAAGATGTTATTTGGGCTATAACAACCCGAATGGATCCTGCTCGCGATACAACATTAATAGAAAACACACCTATTGATTATCTCGATTTTGCATCGCCAGTCTCTGGCCTTGGTTCAAAAATGGGAATGGATGCCACCAATAAATGGCCTGGCGAAACCACCCGCGAATGGGGCGAGCCTATTGTTATGGATAAAGACACCAAAGACCGCGTAGATGATATTTGGGAAAGCCTTAATATTCTTTAAGTGTTTATATGTAAGTACATAACAGGCTATAAAATAACCCTGCAGATATGCTAGAATCGAGTCATTCGATTGCGTATCTGCTGTTTAAAGCGCTGCTAAAAGGTAAAAAATGCAAACATTAAAAGCTGAAGTTGTAGCTATCAGCCCACTTACAGAATTTGTTCACAAAGTAATTTTAAAGCCACAACAACCTGTGACCTTTGAAGCTGGCCAATACATGCAACTCGTATTGGGCGAAAAAGACAAACGTGCTTTTTCTATAGCTAGTCGCCCTTCACAGTGCGATGCAATAGAACTGCATATTGGCGCGTCAGGTGCCGATTCGTATGCAATGCAATCGCTGGAACATTTACGAAACGCCCATACCACTGGGCAGTTAGTAGACATTGAAGCTGGCTTGGGTATTTCACAGTTGCGCCTGCAATGTGAGCGCCCTATTATTTTACTTGCCGGTGGCACTGGTTTTTCATACGCAAAATCAATGGCTGATCACTTAGCTGAAATTAAGTGCGACCGTCCTGTATTATTTTACTGGGGTGTAAAAGAAGAGTCAGCTTTATACGCACATACAGAAATGCAAACATGGGCCGATAGCCACAAAAACTTTGAGTTTATCCCTGTGGTAGAAAATCCATCTGCTAATTGGCAAGGTCACACTGGCTATGTACATAAAGCGGTAATGCAAGATATTGTATCACTTGAACCATACGATATTTATATGGCCGGTCGTTTTGACATGATAGGTATTGTCCGTGATGACTTTATTACTCATGGTGCAATTCGTGAAAACATGTACGCAGATGCATTCGCATTTATCAAATAATTGAAATTAACTTTCAGTTATGAATAAAGGCACCTAATCGGTGCTTTTATTTTATATAACAACAAATACTTAATAGTTAAAACCTATCAATCTCATCAACATAAACAATTTCCTAAATCCCTATCTATAAACCATACTTTGTATAGAACATCAGCGGGAGAGACCCAAATGCTAAATACAAAAGTAAAAGATTTTATGCAACGCAAGTTGCCAAATATCACACCAGATACAGAAATGACGACAGCCATAGCAGAACTACAAAAATTTAAACTACTTGGCGCACCAGTATTTGATAAAGATAAATGCCTAGTCGGATTTATATCTGAGCAAGAACTATTAAAACCACTTACGCAAAGCAGTTATTTTTGTGATGGGATGGTTAAAGTATCGCAACTTATGCAAACAAAGGTAGTGACCGTTAGCGGCGATACCAATATTATTGAGCTTGCAGAGCAAATGCAGCCCGGTAAACCAAAAAACTACCCTGTTGTAGAGGGTGTTAAAGTAATCGGCATGATCAGCCGAGCTGACGTACTTAAAGCACTTTACGATAATTATATAAGTTGCCAAACGCGTTAATTAAACTGACATTACAAATACAAAAATGCCGCTTATATAAAGCGGCATTTTTAATATTCTTAAATTAACGTGCGCTAACGATTGCTGAAAGTTCTTTTTTATCGCCATCGCTTAAAAATGCTATTTCTAATGCATTTTTTTGGGCTTTTTCCATATCAGCTTGAGATAAGCCAGCTTTAGGTGCTGCAACGGTATATTCGTACTCAATTTCAATGCCTTCAACCGCAGGGTCATCAGTATTAATACACGCTAAAATACCGTGATCTAAAAACTGTTTAAGTGGGTGCTTAGCTAAATCGTTTACTGTACTGGTTTGAATATTACTTGTTAAGCACGACTCAATGCCAATACGGTTATCGCGTAAGTAATCCATTAGTTTTGGATCTTCAATAGCTTTAACGCCATGCCCTATTCGGCTTGCACCTAGCTCATTAATTGCTTGCCAAATACTTGGAGCACCGAGTGCCTCTCCAGCATGAATAGTCGAAGCTAAATAAGCATTTCGTACTTGTTTAAAGTGCTCTACAAACAACTCACCAGGAAAGCCAATTTCGTCACCGGCTAAATCAACAGCAACTAAATCATTTTTAAATGCGAGTAAAGCATCAAGCTCTTTTTGACATGTTTTTACGCCATAAGTACGCGATAAAATACCAATCAAGTTAGCTTTTATATTTGCATCCTTTGTTGCTGATTTAATACCATCAACAACCGCCTCTACAACCCCTTCTGGGTGTAAACCTTGGCTTTGTGCCATGTAGTAAGGGCTAAATCGAAGCTCTACATAATCAAGGCCTTGTGCTTGTGCATCTTCAATGTTTTCAATCGCTATGCGTCTACACGCATCGTAGTCGCCAAGTACAGTGACACCCCAATCTAACTTTTGTAAAAAAGCCATAAGGTTTGGCTCAGGGTCAATAACTTGAACATGAGGAATTAATGCCTCAACGTTATCTGCAGGTAACTCTATATTAAACTGACGACCAAGTTCTAATATGGTTTGCGCACGTACATTACCATCTAAATGACGGTGAATATCTAGCAAAGGTAATTTTCTATTGATCATAATAGCAACCCAGTTTAGTTAAATTTGCGCGCATGATACGCAGATATAGTTATTTTTCAAGTCTATATGGTTTGCGTTAAGTTTAAGCGGTCATATGTCTGCTTTTTGTGCAAAAAATAACGTTACTTATTTATTTGATAAATAATGCCAAAGAGTTTTAAAAAGCGTATTTGCATCAATAGGTTTGGTAATATAACTATTCATTCCAGAGGCTAATGCCTTTTTAACGTCATCGTCATGGGCGTTCGCCGATAGCCCTATTATGGGTAAATCAATTAACCCTAAATCACAACGAATTACTTTTGTTGCTTGGAGTCCATCCATTTTTGGCATCTGAATATCCATAAGAACAATGTCGTAGCTATTTTCGGTTAGCTTTTCTATGGCTTCAAAACCATCATTAGCAATGTCGGCAATACACCCTTTTGTTTTTAAAATGGCACTGGCAACATGCTGGTTAAGTGGGTTATCTTCGACTAAAAGTAACTTATAGTTTGCGAATGATAAGGTACTTACATCTATTTCGTCGTATTGCTGTTGAATTTGCTCTGCCTTTGGTAAAGGCGATATAAGCGGCAAACTAAATGTAAATGTAGAACCTTTGCCTTCATAACTAACTAAATCAATTGCACCACCCATTAACTCAACCAGCTTTCTGCAAATACTTAACCCTAAGCCTGTACCACCATATTGACGTGAGGTTGAGCTATCGGCTTGCGCAAACGGTTTAAACAATTGTTTTTGTGCTTCGCTACTAATACCAATACCCGTATCGTTAATACTAAAGTAAGTCATTTTTTTCGACTGCCAAATTTTCAGAGTGATCTCACCTTCCCCTGTAAATTTAACCGCATTATTGAGCAGATTCAGCAGCACTTGTTTTAAGCGGATTGGATCGGTATTAATGACCAAATTTGATGTTTTATCAAAATCGAGACTTAACTTTATTGATTTAATGTCAGCTTCAAACTGAAGTAAATTAAGCATTTCATCCGCTAAACTCGCTACGTTAATAGGCTCTTGCATTAAGTCTAGCTTGCCTGCTTCCATTTTTGAAAAGTCGAGCACATCGTTTAATACCCGCAGTAAAACACCCAGTGCTCCATCTGCTTGTTCAATGTAACTCCTTGCTTGTTGCCAATCATTCTGTTGCAGCGCTAAATAATGCAGCCCTTTTATACCGTTAATAGGGGTGCGGACTTCGTGACTCATGTTTGCTAAAAACTGTCCTTTAATATGACTCGCTTCATCTGCTTTTTGTTTTTCTTTGCGTAATGTATGCGTTTGCTTAGCCACTTGTTCGCGAATTTGTATGTTTGTACCTGTAACTGAAATCAAAAATGTAATCAGTAACCACACAAACAACATACCTACTATTTGTGCAAGCCAATACATTAACCAAGACGTTCTAACTATTGGTTCATATAACTCGACCTGCCACATGCGTTTGCCAATCAACAATTGATATTCTTTAAACAGCGTTTGCGAGTTATCGGTATCGGCAATATAAATTGCCTGCTTTTTCCCTGGTATCGTTGTATCAAAAAAACTGACTGAAATTGAGTTGTTGTGATCAAATAATAGTGTTTGCGATAAGCGTTTCAGACTGACAATCGCAGCCACAAAACCTTGAAAATCATCTTCGGTAGACGACTCTCCAAAAACAGGATATAAAAAGAGTACACCGTCTTCAGCTGTATTTTGGACTAAATTAATTGGCTCACTTAGTGCAAGTTCATTAAGCTCTTTCGCTTTGCTAAGCGCTGCACCTCTTACTTTACTAGAAGCTAAATCAAACCCTAAAACACCTTCATTATCTTTTAAGGGATATACATATTTTACAGGAAAGTAATTACTACGAGTACCTGCAGGTTGCCAACCTCCATCAAGTGACTTTTCTTTTATATATAAAGGTTTGCCTGTGGCTGTATTTTCATGTGTTTCAAAATCTGCGAGTTTATTTGCTGGTACATAAGGTATCCATTCAAATGCTAAAATTTCTTGGCTATAGTCCAACTGCTTTGAAGTAAATTGTTTAAACTCTTTAAAGTTCACGTCATTACTACTAGCAAAAAATGTAGCTAACAATCCTAAGTGAGCAGTAATACCATCGAGCTTCTGGCTTATAGCATTTTGCACAGTAAGTATTTTGGCTTCTTGCTTTTGAATGTCTTTTTCTTTTTTAACACTGGCAGCGCCATAAAAACTAACGCTGATTAGTATATAAATTAATAGTGAAGGTAAAATTACCAACATACGGTGGCGTACTTGCGTGTAATTAAAGGCTGCGAGCATGAGTGGAGTAAATATAAGTACACCGATACTGTCGCCAATCCACCATGCTATAAAGCTATCAAAAATAGCATGCGTAGGGATCACATTATTCAATGCTAATAAACTAGTTCCCACACCTGCAGCAATAACACAGCATATTGGTCCTGCTACTATTAAGCTCTGCACACTGTGTTTTAAAGAAGATAAATCTAGTGGAGCCTTTATAACATTTACTATAATTTGACGACCAATCCAAGCCTGTAAAACAGAGGCTAAAGTGACGCAAATAGCTTGTAAAAGCACATTAAAATGAAGAATATCTACGGTGTTATCAAGATGAATTAAGTTAGTACAGAAAGCACCAAGAATAAGGCCAATAAATGACTTACGTCCCCAAATTAAAAAGCTCGCTAAAGCAATTCCTGAGGGCGGCCAAGAGGCGACCGCATAGCCATCTACAGAAAGAAGTGAGTTGCTAAAATACCCAGTAAAAAAGTAAGCACAAGCCAAGCTAAGGGTTAATATTAAAAACTTTCTCAATGCTTGTGCTCCTGAACTACAAAAAATGCTAAGTAGTTATAGTGTAGTCATTTATTGATATAAAACGAGCGCCTTTTCTGCTTGTGCACTATTTTTATAACTTAAAACAGCTTGTTCAGAGAACTGTTTTTTATTGTCACTATTCAGTGCTTTATCAAAAATTCTAGCTGCTAAGTCATAATCACCTTTAGCATTAGCAAGGCAAGCCAGCGCAAGTAATAGTGAATTATTTGAATCATCCTTTTTAAGGCGTTCTTGTATGTTTATTTGCAACTTAGGCGCATCGGCTGCTGTTGCTTTACTTAATATATTGGCAAGCTCTAAGTGTTGCTCATTGTGCTTAACCATTTTAATTAAGTCACTTTCAATAGCAGCCAATTGACCTGCTTGCGCCATTTGCATTAAATATGCGGTGTGGGCATGAGCTTGCAGCTTTTTAGGTAGCTGTTTATATTTTTCACTCAGTTTGTCTGCATCTAACGCATTAAAGTAGGCACTAAATAACTGCGTCCACTGTGCATCAGTAAGTGCTTTTTTGCGTAATAAACGCGGCAAAAAATCTTCCAGCGCACTAAAGTGTTGTTGCTGTACTAATACTTCTGCATAAAGTTTTAACTCAAGTGCGGTGGCTTTTTTAGCTTCTGCGCTAATACGCATTTGTGATTCAATCGCGCTACTGTCGCCACTTGCCAACCATAGCTTTGCTACTTTTAATTGATGCTCTGGGCTTATTTCAAATAAACGCTCAAGTGCTTTATCTGTTTGATTATTAGCAAGCGCTGCTTTTGCAAGTAATGCTAAGCGAATATCTTCAAACTTATCTGGTACGCTATTACCCGATAGAGCCTGCTCTACATGCTCATAATCATCATTAATAGCACTCCACAGAGCCTGCTCAATAGCTACTTGTTTGCGCTCTTGGCTACGTGCAAAAAAGCCATGTTTAGTATTATGATAAATCGATAATAAGTAGCGGATTAGCTTATATGTAATAAATACGATCGCAGTAATAACAATCACTGTACCGCAAAAAGCAATCATAGTGCCCTCAACTGTATAGTTATTAAATGAGAAAAGGACATAACCTTTCTCATTTATAACGTAAGGAGCTACACCAATAACAAGTACTAACGCAATAACCAGTATTATTAGCCCTATCATTGTACCCACTCCTTAACCTGCTGTGTACTTTGAAGTGTTACTTTAGGGTTAAAGTTAAGTGATTCTTTTTCAAGATTAGCTATTGATTTTAAAACCCTTTGTGTAGCGTTATCGTCTTTCTTAAAATACTCATCAACTAAGCGTTTTGCTTCACTTAAAGTACTAAAGTAAATACTAGCTTGTTTACTAAGTAACGCATCTTGTGCCTGAGTAATATAAAGCTTAATACGTTGATTAACGAGGTGACGCTCTTGCTCATCAAGAAATGGAGCAACTACTCCTCCTTCTCGGTGGTGAAGTGTTAAAAAGCTGTCTAAGAAGCGACCCCAGCTGTTATTTAAATTCTGCTGCCAATCATTTATGTCTTCACTTAATACATTTTCATCTACTTCGCTAACTTCTTCTGGCAAATTAACTGCATTAAAAACTAAGTCGTCAATACTGCTTAGTACACTGTTTAGCTGTAAATAAATAGCCTCTGTTGCTATAGGTTTAAGGCTATCAAGTGTTTGTATGTCTTGCATAATAGCTTGGCGAACTTCAACTGTTCCTGGGTGTTCGCTAAGTAATGCATCTAAGCGCTTTAAAACAGCACTAGTGCCTTGGTAATCTTTTTCAGCCCATAGTTTAAATTCAGCCATACGCTGTAAGCTGGTTACTTCTTGTGGGTTTAAAGACGAGCCTTGTTGCTGCGCTTTTTGCAGGGCTGCTTTTAGTTCTTGCTGATTTTGAGCTGCACTTTCACTTAGGGTTGCGGCTACTTTTTTCTCACTATTAAACAGCGCTTGCTGCAAATTAGATTGCGCCGATTTAAGTGCTTGCAGCTCTTGAACGAGTAACTTATTTTGCTCGCTTAACTCATTAACGGCTAGGTTTTGCGCCTTACCAGCATTTAATTTTTGATAAAACTCGTATCCAACACCAGAGGCCACAATTAACGAAATAAGAAGCGCAAGTGCTGCAACCTTACTTACCTTTTGTTTGTTTTTTTCTGTCGTATTTTTTGTAGCTGCTGGCTCTTGCTTAGCTGATTTAGCTGAGGCCGGGTTAGCTATTGTTGATGTGGCTTTTTCTGCCGTAACTGGCTTTGACTGTTCGCTCATGTTGCTACCTTGCTGATTTATGCAGGTAAACATAGCATTATCGCTAGCCCCTGCTGCAATGTGTATATTAGCCGAACTTACCTGTTGCAACTTTAAATAAGCGGCTATCCGCTCGCTTGCAACATAAAATCGGCACTGTTGTAACCATTGTAGTTGGTGTGCAGTAAGGCTTTTAAATATAGCATCAACTGCTGCATTACTTGTTATGACTATACCGTGTACATTCTGGCTTTTCCAGTGGTCTGTCCAGTTAGGGGTGATACTCTCTGTGGGTTCACGTTTGTACACAACACAATTATTTAAAAAAGCACCGCGCTCTTTTAGCGTTTTAGCTAACTCAGGGCGGCCACCTTGCCCCTTAACTAACACTATATTACTGCCATCAACCTCGGCGAGTGATTTGAGCGCAAGCAACCCTTCTGAATCATACTGCTTTGGTACTGCTGCGCGCACACCAAATTGCTCATATATAATGTCGGCTGTTTGTTGTCCAACCGCATAAAACTGCGCTTTGGTATTTATATCGGGTTTTAATTGCGAAAGTGCACTGACTGCATCTTGCGATATAAATATTATTTTATCTGCATTTAACAGCGGACTAAGTTCAGTGCTGGAGGGTGTTAAATGCGTTATTTTTAATACCGGAAATAAAGACGCCTGATAACCCGCTTGCTCAAGTTGCTGTGCAAGGGCTGCGCCTTTTCCTTCGGGCCGAGTTATCAGAATATGTGTCATTTATGCGTCTCTATAAACTTCAGCTAATATTTTGTCTGCGCCTTGAGCTAGTAATTTTTTAGCAAGCTCAATACCTAGTTCTTCTGCGTCATTTACATGACCTGTTACTTCGTCACGTAAAATTTCGCTGCCATCAACAGCACCCACTAAACCACGCAAATGTACCTGCTCGCCATCAACTAATGCATAAGCACCAATAGGAACTTGGCAACCACCTTCTAAATAGCGGTTCATCGAACGCTCTGCATTTACGCGAATACGTGTTTGGGTATGCTCAAGTGGTGCAAGTAATGCTTTTGTTACTTCATCATCAATACGACATTCAATACCTACAGCGCCTTGACCATTTGCCGGTAATGACACTTCTGGCTCAATGTAGTCAGCAATACGCTTACTCATTTTTAAACGAATAAGCCCCGCTGCCGCTAAAATAATAGCATCGTATTGGCCATCATCTAATTTACCTAAACGCGTATTTACATTACCGCGCAAATCACGAATATCTAAATCAGGGCGAAGTGCTTTAATTTGGCACTGGCGGCGTAAGCTCGAAGTACCCACAATGGCGCCCTGTGGTAGCTCGTTTAAATTTGCAAAATTGTTTGATACAAACGCATCACGCGGATCTTCACGCTCACAAATAGTATACAGCTCTAATCCTTCTGGGAACTCTACTGGCACGTCCTTCATAGAATGCACGGCAATATCAGCTCGGCCATCTAACATAGCTTGCTCTAGCTCTTTAACAAATAAGCCTTTACCGCCAATTTTAGCCAATGGCGTATCTAAAATTATATCCCCTTGCGTCGACATTGGGACTAATTCTACGCGCACATCTGCATGAAAACGCTCAAGCTCTGCTTTTACAAATTCGGCCTGCCAAAGTGCTAAGGCGCTTTTGCGCGTTGCGATGCGTACTAATTTTGTTTTTTCTGTCATAGGGGTATCCAATTAATTACTGCGTTTAGCTAGTTTTAGTCAGCTAAAATTCTAAATTCTTTTTGGGCAATTAAATTGCCTTGCTCATCAACTACATCAACACGCCAATGGCCTGTTTGTGTGTCCATGATATTTTTTGTTGAGTACGTTCTGTAGCGAGGCGAAGTAACATTAAGTGTAATTTCAGCCATAGTTTCACCTTCAAACGACCAAACATGCTTAACTTGCTGGCCTTGAAGATTTTTAATCTCACTAAAAAACGATACGCCTTCATCAAACTGACTTAATCTAATATCAGCAGCAAACACATTAGTGGGCTCACGCTTACTTACTTTACGAGTAAGTACTGCACGGCTAATTTTACCTGTATCTATTTGCGCCCCCAATGCCACACTTGCCACTTGTGCTGTAGGTGAAAAACCTTCAGTGCCACTCAATGCACCATCATCACTTTCTAAATCTAAAAGTAAGTCGCTTTGACTGGCTGGCTCAGCTACGTTTTGAGCTTCTGCGGTTTCTTCTTGCACATCATTATCAAGGTTTGAGTTTAACTCTGTATTAATACTCTCACTTTGATCAATCACAATATCGTTGTTAGCTAATAAAACTGTATCAGTATTTACAAGCTCAGCGTCATCAGATGTATTACTTGAAATGCTTAGTTGAGCCTCATTTTGCTCAGCTGACAACGGTTCAATCCGAGCTTGCATTACCTCTGCAGGCTCATTAGGGGTATTGTTTACTGATGATTCAGGCTCAACATCCGTTACTTCAACGCTTGCCTGGTTTTGAGCGTTACTGCTAAAGCTTAAAAATTGCTCCTGCTCATTTGGATGCTCACCTTGCTCAGCACTGGCTGACGTTGTTAAGCCATACACAACTGCTGCAGAGGTCATTAATACCAACATAGCAATACTCACAATACGACGCCAATTCCACTCGTAGCTTACCGTTGGTACACTCTCATGTAGTTCGCGTTTAACATTTGCTTTAATAACTATTTTTTGACTCATATTGACCTCAGCGGTTCCAAAATTAGCTTAAACGAGCAATTAACCATTGGCGAATAGCTTGCAATTCTTCTGCGCAAACTTGGTGAGCCATTGGGTATTCTTGCCAGCTTACATCCATGTTATGTGCTGTTAATACTTCAAACGCACTTCTTCCCGCACTATGCGGTACAACGTTATCTTGGCTACCATGAGCCATAAATACGTTTAAATCAGTATGCTTTGCTTCATCAGCAAATTTTTGCGGCACACACATATAAGTAGAAAGCGCCATAACACCCCCAAGCTTTTGCTCAAAGCGCGGTGCTAAATGCAGAGACACAACACCACCTTGAGAAAAACCAGCTAAAATAATTTTATTAGCAGGTATGCCATTAGCAATTTCTTTATTAATTAACTCTTCTACCTTTGCAGCCGAATCCCTTACGCCTTGTTCATCGGCACGCTTATCTAATTCTATAGATTTAATATCGTACCAAGAGCGCATTTCCATGCCACCATTTATGGTGACCGGTTGTACTGGCGCATGCGGAAAAACAAACCGTATACCAAGCTCACTTGGTAAATTAAGCTGCGGAGCTACTGGCGCAAAACCATCCCCAGAGTCACCTAAACCATGTAACCAAATAACCGTTGCTTTGTGCTCACTTTGGGCTGCATATTCTACAAATTCTAAACTCATAGTGATGATTGCCACTTAACTTCTTGGCCTGCTTGGCGAGTTGAGGCTTCATTTATAAACGCCCAAAATTCAGCGCCAGAACGGTTATCGATCCATAATCCATCACGCATTTCAAAATGATGTCCGTTAAACTTAGTCGCAACCCATACTTGATGAAGAGGTGCTTGCTTGTTAATCACTATTTTACTTTTATCAGGAAAAATAATTTCTAAAATACCTTGTGCCGATTCGTAATCTAAATCAGCTTCGCAATCATCAACCTGCTCTTCAATAGTGAACATAAGAGCTTCGGCTAATTGGTGATATTCGTGTTCAGTCATTGTTATTTCCTTTGCAGGCGAGCCGCCTAATATTGGGTACGTTTTAGCTTTGAATTAGCTTTAAAAATGTGCAGCTAGGGCCTGTTAACCTTTCAGGATTGAAATTTGTTCTATCTAGGGGCGATTTAATCGCGGCGCGAGGTTTGTAACCTAGTGGACTAAGTTAAAACCGAGCAACAAAGAGTAAATCGTTCCTAGGACGAACCCAACGGGCAGCGCAAATTCAACCTCGAGAGATAAACAAGTCCTAGTGTAACAGGAATAAAATCATCCGCGAATAGCTGCATTTTTTAGATATTCTGTTACTCTGCGATTATAAAGCCAGCAACCGTATTAATCTAATGAAAGCGACACATACCTTACAATTAAAAAAACTATTAATAAGCACTGTACTGTTAAGCGCCTTAGCTGGCTGCGGACAAAGCGGTCCGTTATATTTACCAGAGCAACAAACAGAGCAAAACCAACCTCAAAATACAGCTAAACCAGCCACTACCGCTGAGCAAGCCAAAACATCACAAAGTCAGGAGCAATAAATGGATTATTTTAACTACAAAAACAACCAATTATTTGCCGAAGACGTCAGTGTGGCAAGCATAGCGCAGCAATACGGCACGCCGTGTTATGTGTACTCGCGTGCTACATTTGAGCGCCATTATTTAGCGTTTGCTAACGCCACTAAGAATCATAAAAGCTTGGTATGTTACGCCGTAAAAGCAAACTCAAATATAGCCGTGCTTAATATATTAGCGCGCTTAGGATCGGGTTTCGATATTGTATCCAAAGGCGAACTTGCGCGTGTAATTAAAGCGGGAGGCGATGCTTCTAAAGTGGTTTTTTCGGGCGTGGCTAAAACAGCCGACGAAATAGCTTACGCATTAAAATTGGGGATTAAATGTTTTAATGTAGAGTCGGCCTCTGAGCTTGAGCGTATTTCTGAAGTGGCTTGCGAGCTTAACCTAGAAGCACCTATTTCTATTCGCGTAAACCCAGACATAGATGCAAAAACACATCCGTATATTTCTACTGGTTTAAAAGAAAATAAATTTGGTATTGATATTCAAACGGCTGTAAGCGTTTATCAACAAGCCGCTGCTTTACCGGGCTTAAAAATTATTGGTGTTGATTGCCATATTGGCTCTCAATTAACTGAAGTAAGGCCATTTTTAGAAGCCCTTGATAAATTAATGGCGCTTATTGATGAGCTAAAAACTAATGGTATTGAGCTAACTCACTTAGATATTGGTGGTGGTTTAGGCGTACCATATAACAACGAGCAACCACCGCACCCAAGTGAATATGCAGCGCAAGTTACCGAGCGCTTAGCTAACTATAAACACCTTGAACTAATTTTTGAACCAGGGCGCGCTATTGCAGCTAACGCAGGTATTTTAGTTACTCAAGTTGAATTTATTAAACAAAACCAAGACAAATTTTTTGCCATTGTAGATGCAGGTATGAACGACATGCTTCGCCCTGCGCTTTATCAAGCGTGGCAAAAAATCATTCCGGTATCAGTTCGCGACGACGAAACACCTACTCACAACTTTGATATTGTGGGCCCTGTGTGCGAAACCGGCGACTTTTTAGGAAAAGATCGTGAGCTAGCGCTTAAACAAGGCGACTTACTCGCACAGCGAAGTGCGGGTGCATATGGCTTTACCATGAGTTCAAACTACAACTCGCGCCCGCGTGTTGCAGAAATAATGGTAGATGGTCAGCAGCATCATCTTATTCGTGAACGCGAAACTATTGAAAGCCTTTATCAAGGTGAGAAAGTTTTACCATAAACGTTTTTGTCTACTAGCTGCTCTGTGGCATGATTAGCACAGAGCAAAACCGAATTAGAGCGCTATGTTAGTTAATTTTTCCAAAATGCACGGCTTAGGCAACGACTTTGTTGTGATTGATAACATTACACAAAATGTTTTTTTGTCGCGAGATCAAATCAAAAAACTGGCAGATCGCCATTTTGGCATTGGCTTTGACCAATTGCTGATGGTTGAAGCGCCATACTCTCCTGATCTCGACTTTCATTATCGAATATTTAATGCCGATGGTACCGAAGTAGAACAATGCGGTAACGGCGCACGCTGCTTTGCCCGCTTTGTACGTATGAAGGGCCTTACTAACAAGCATAAAATTACGGTGTCGACCAAGTCGGGCAACTTAACGCTCTACATAGAAAAAGACGGTCAAGTAACGGTTAACATGGGTCATCCTAATTTTGAGCCAAGTAAAATCCCTTTAAAAGCGAGCAAGCGCGAGCTTACTTATATTATTAGAACGCAAGAACACACTGTATTTAGTGGCGCGGTATCTATGGGCAACCCGCATTGCGTGCTAGAGGTTGACGACGTAACCACCGCGCAAGTTGATATATTGGGTCCATTACTTGAAAACCACGAACGCTTTCCACAAAAAGCGAACATTGGCTTTATGCAAGTTGTATCGCAAGAACACATTAAATTAAGAGTGTGGGAGCGCGGCGTTAACGAAACCCTAGCCTGTGGCACAGGTGCGTGTGCAGCAATGGTTATTGGTCATATGCAAAATAAGTTATCAACAACCGTTCAAGTAGATTTACCAGGCGGTAGCCTACAAGTACGTTGGAGTGGCGAAGGTCACCCGGTACGCATGACTGGCCCCGCAGAGCATGTGTTCGACGGGCAAGTAGCGCTATGAGCGAGCTAAGTAAAGAACAGGTTATTGCTTACTTGCAGCAACATCCTGATTTTTTGGTTCAACACCCGGAGCTACTCACACAACTTGAGCTGCAACAGCAAGCTCAAGGTGCAACGTCGCTGGTACATATTCAGCAACGCCAATTACGCGAGCACAACACGCTTTTAAAAAACCAAATAGACGCTATGAGCAAGCATGCAACGCAAAACGAGCTTGTATATCGTTTGTTTAGCCAGTGCCATCGCCAGCTTTGGAATCATGACGATTTTAACACTCTTGCAAATAATCTACGCAATATAATTTGCTCAAGTGAAGATGTTAACGACTGCAAATTAGTAAAATACAATCCCGAATACGACGAACTTATTTCACATCGCCTTACCCATTCTGGGCATTATTTAGGGCGTATTAATCAGCAAGAGCGCGAATTATTATTTAGTGAAGATACACAATCTGTCGCTATTTATTTAATTGGCGACACTAAACACCCTATCGCTATTTTGGCGTTTGGTAGCAGTAACGTAAACCATTTTGAGCCCGCTCAAGATAATCTGTTTGTACTCGACTTTATAAACGCATTACACCTGCGGTTGCAAAAACTAGCATGAGTGACGATGCGCCTAACATTACCCAGTTAAGCGATAATTGGCGTACACCCATAACGCTATTTAGCGATTATTTAAAGTTTGAAAAACAATATTCAGCGCACACAGTTAATCAATATGTAAGCCAGCTTGGCTTTGCAGCACTTTATTTTAGCAAATTATGTGACGACTGGTTTGGCGTGCAAGGCGAGCATATTCGCCGCTACAGCATGGCACTACGCTCAAAACAATTAAGTGGGCGTACTATTAGTTTAAAGCTCAGCTGCATTCGTAGTTTGTATAAGTTTTTAAAAGCAAAAAATATTGCCGAGCAATCGCATTACCATAATCCGGCGGTGGGTATAAAAGGTCCTAAGTTTGCAAAGCCCCTCCCTAAAAATCTCGATGTAGATCAAATGGCGCGCTTACTCGAAATACCCGACGACGAGCCTCTCGCTATTAGAGATAAAGCAATGATGGAGCTTATGTATTCATCAGGGCTGCGTATAAGCGAGTTAGTTGGCGCTAACATGCAAGATATTAGTGCTGCCAATGGCGAAATTTTAGTGCGTGGTAAAGGCAATAAAGAGCGGTTAATTCCGGTGGGCAAAAAAGCGTTAGACGCATTAAAAAAATGGCTCACAATACGCCCTCAGTTTACAAAACCCGATGAAATAGCAGTATTTTTAAGTAGCCAAAAAAATCGTATTTCGATTCGCCAAGTGCGCCTGCGTATGCAAGAGTGGGGAATAAAACAAGGCATTAGCTCGCAAGTTCACCCGCACAAGCTGCGCCACTCGTTTGCGTCACATATTTTAGAATCGTCTGGTGATTTACGCGCCGTACAAGAACTACTAGGGCACAGTAGTTTGTCGGCTACACAAGTGTATACGCATTTAGATTTTCAACATTTAGCCAAGGTGTACGACAACACCCACCCTCGCGCAAAAAAACGAACTGATTAGGGAAGTAAATATGATCCGATTTAATCGTGCTATTAAGCCATTTTCTGTCATGAGCTTTGATCTAGACGACACGCTATACAGCAATCACCCTATTATAAAAGCAGCCGTTAAAGCCCAACAAAATTATTTAAACGCGCTACCGGACTATCAAGAGCAAGGTCCAAAGTACTGGCAACTGTGCCGAGAACTTGCCGTAATACAAAACCCAGATCTCGCGGATGATGTAACTAAATGGCGCAAACACACCCTACGTTTAGCGCTTTCTAAACTTGGGTTTACCGCAGATGAAGTAGAGCACCATGCAAATGCCGCCTATAACGCCTTTGCCGATGCGCGCAGCAACATAATCGTAAGCGATGACGTACTTAACTTACTAGATAACCTAGCCAAACACTTTACGCTTGTTGCAATTACTAACGGTAACGTTGAAATTGAACGCTTTAACTTACACGATAAATTTGAACTCGTACTGCAAGCAGGTATGCACGGTAAAGCAAAACCTCACAGCACCTTATTTGATAAAGCAGCCACACATTTAAACGTTGCTAAAAGCGATATTTTACATATTGGCGATAGCCTAGATACCGACGTACAAGGCGCAAATAATGCCGGTTGCCAATCGGTATGGTTAAACGACCAAGGCGTTAATTATGCTTATAAAGGGCTGGCTGATATTGAAATAGCTAATATTCATGCCTTAACGCACTTTATTAAATAATACCAATTGCATTAAATAAGAGGTCACAATGAGCCACTATACCAAGCTAATTACCTTGCTATTAATTGGCTCGCTTAGCCTTAACGCTTATTTATTATGGCCGCAGCCTGCGTTAACTAAACCACAAAAAACACAAAGTACCCAGCAAAGTGTATTACCTAAACAACAAAATACGTTACTAAATACAGCAAAGCAGCAATTTAAACAACACCAATTTGAAGCCGCACTTAATAGCTATCAACAGTTAAAAAACAGCAATCCAGAAAGTGCAAAAAAACTTTATTCATCGTGGCTAATACAGCTTAAAACATGGCTAAGTAGCAATTTATTACTCAGCGAGTCATTTCTCAATGCGCTATTAAATAACAGCCCTTATAACGTAGAATTACTTAACTTTCAGGTTGAGTATTTAATAAGTAGCGAGCAAACACAAAACGCCATTATTGCTTTATTTGAGTTGTTTCCGTTGCTATCTGCTGATCAGCAAAGCAATGCAAATACACGCTTAAATACGCTCACTCAAAACGAATTACACACATTAACTGAGCAACAAAATTGGCAAGCTATTATTGAGCAAACACAAATTTGGCTTGATTATAAAAGCGATAACGCACAGTTTTTATACCCGCTTGCGTACGCCTACTATCAGCAAGGCGATTTAATTAGCGCACAAGCCACGCTTGATCGAATGCCAAACCAGCACAATCTAAAAAGCCAAGTGCAAACACTGCAAGCGATGATCAATAAAGCACAATCGCAAGACGACTTCGTTGCTTTAACGCCTTACGGCGCACATTACTTAATAAACACCGAAATAAATAATAATCTATCGACCGAACTAATGATTGATACCGGCGCAAGCGTGACCTCGCTACCTACAAGTATAATTGAGCAAATTTCGCCACAACCTTTATATTTAGGCGATGTAACGGTAAATACAGCTAACGGTCAAATTATTGTAAAGCGTTATCAAATTGAATCGTTTAAAGTGGGCTCGCAAATTATTTATGGTTTTGAAGTGTTGAGTATTGAGTACACCCGCGGGCAAGGTTTGCTAGGAATGAACTTTTTATCGCGATTTAAATTTAATATAAATCAGCAAACAGATGAGTTAGAGTTGAGCGCTAAGTAAACAAAAATAATAAAAGGAAGTTTATGCGTACTCTACTATTTACACTACTTTGTTTTTGGCAATGTAGTGCTCAGGCAACAAGTTACTTTTTAAAAGATACACGTTGTGAGGCTATTTCACCCGAAATAGAAATAAACCTGAGCACCACACTTAGAGATTTAGATAATCATCAAAGAAAAAGACAAAACCTTAGACAAAAAGCTCTTGATAAGTATAGCGAACAGTACAATCAACTGCATGAGCAACTATATGTAGAGGAACGTTTTACTACGCAAAGCCCCCATTCTGCTGAAGCCCCTACAATAAGCAGATCCAAAAAAAAATTACACTACCTTGTTAAGCTAACCCCCTCAAGAAACTGCAATCAGCAAGTCGCCATGACTAGCGAGCTATTTATTTCAGGAATGCACAAGCGCAGTTTATCAAATACCATTGAGGGAAATGCAATTGAAGTCACTTTAGACATAAACAGTTCCCCTAAGTTTACTCAATTTAACCCCCCCCTCATCACCCCAACTAACTTTTTTGGACTTCAACTTGGCAATAGCTATGAGCAGGTATTAGCGTCTCTCGGACTTGCCAGTTTATCGCTAAGCGATAAAAATAATGCAATACTTGTATATGGAAGAAATCATGCTTTTCACTTTAAAAACAATGTCTTTATAGGTTATCAGTTCCATGAAACGCTGCTACCTATGGTGATAAATAATGAGCTTTCTCTGACAAATGAAAAACTACAAATAAGCACCGGAAAAGATCAAGCTATTTTGTTAAATACTGATTTAACCCAACCAGCACTCAATAAATTAAAAAACAGTTTTGATGAAGTGGAAACCGCATCTTATAAAGTATCCATTAACAAATCAGAGCAAAGAGTCGTTGGTATATCGCACGGTGAACTAGTTGAACATATAGAGAGCACCACTCAATGCTATAACGGCACAATGTTGGCCGATGAATACTTAAAAACTCATAAAAATAGTAAAACGCTTAAAGTGGTTAATGAAGATCATGACAATATAATCATTACTCCTTGTTATGAGTTTATATATGAAGGCAACGGCTACATTTCTAAATTAAAGCTTGTGGAGCCCTTTTCAACCGCTAAAATTAAGCTCGCCGCATTAGCTGGCTATATTAATCAAAGTACACAGTGGAGCTTATCAGGCGTAAAATACAATGACCCTGTTGCAAGCCTTGCTAAGTTGGGCAATTACGATGAGTTTTTTGACTCAGCAGAATTTACTTCTCAACACTGGGATGGTTATTTTTATATTTATGACGGAAAGCTTTTAAGTGCAGAGCTTACAAGTAACGACTATTAATTTTCCTCTTTGAATTTTCTGTTAGAAAAGGACAAACATGTTATTAAACTATTTTTTACAGCAACTTGCAGAAAACCCAAAGAGCATTCAATTTACCGATACAATGGCGGTGATTGAAGCAAATTACGACTTTACTGCATGTGGCTTTAATAACCATGGATTACTTAGCGCTGCGAGTGAGAACAACGGATCGTGTAAAATTTTTGCGTTTGCTAAATTAAACGACTTAAGTAAACAAAATACGTTGGATTGTTTTGGTAAGTTTTACCGAGAAGACGTGCTGAAAAACCCTAAAGGGGATGATCACATGAACATTCGCACGTTTATGTTAGCACCAGAGGCAACAC
Organism: Pseudoalteromonas sp. C8; assembly: GCF_011378685.1. Classification (NCBI taxonomy): domain Bacteria; kingdom Pseudomonadati; phylum Pseudomonadota; class Gammaproteobacteria; order Alteromonadales; family Pseudoalteromonadaceae; genus Pseudoalteromonas; species Pseudoalteromonas sp. C8. Next base: position 72,482 of record NZ_WTKT01000016.1, on the reverse strand, counting down.
CGTTTTTAGGTATTACCTTTGAAGGCGAGCCACTAAAAGCAAAATAGTCAGCAAAAAATTAAAGTGGCTTTTCCATAAAATAACGCGTACCAGAGCGTGGGTAATTATTAAGTTGATACTTAACACTATAACCGCGCTTTTCATAAAAAGGTTTTGCTTGAAAATCAAGTGTATCAAGCTGAGCAGTTGTTGCTTCTAGTTCAATAGCAGCTTGTTCAAGTGCCGTTAGCAGTTTATCTGCAAGCCCTTTACCTCGTGCACTATCGCTACACCAAAGCCAACTAATCATCAGCCAATTTCCAAACACACACCCACTAATACCGGCAACAAGCTCGCCTTGCTCATCAGTAAATTTATAACCTAATGGCACTCTTTGCGCATCAAAATACTGGGCGTTAAATTCAACCATTTTACCACGTAGTATAGAGCTTAATACGTCGGAGTGATCTGCTTGTAATTGGTACATATTGCGCTTCTTAAAAAGCGAATGTTAGCAAACTCATATCATCAATACAGATTATTTTTACCATAAGGTACTTCAAGCATATTGCTGCCGGTTTTTTCTGGCTGACCGCACATTTCGTCATAAGCACTAGTTTGCCTTAATATCATCTGTGCATATGCTATTTTGTCAAAACGCTTTTGAACATGCAGTGGGCTTAGCGCTCTTAAAAACTCACCGCTGTCTTCTGTTACATAATATTCAACGTGATTAATCATTACCGATACTTGATAAAGCGCCATATCTAAAGAGTGAACAATAACTTTTTGTAGCGGCTCGTGCTTTTTTAACTGTGAAAATTTAATACCCATAATTTTTGCCTTAATTAAATTTAACATTATCGATACGCAGCTTTGCTATAATCGCGATCAAATTTTTATTAGCCGCTGGCATCACACGTTATGAGCACAAAAATCCGACTCGCTAAATATATTGCCCATGCAGGTATTTGTTCTCGTAAACAGGCATCGCGTTTAATTGATGAAGGTGTTGTGACTGTAAATAATCGCCCAGCAAATCATATTGATCACGTTGATGAGCAAGACACAATAATAGTGAACGAAAAAGAAATTAAAGGTGCTGCCGATTTAGTTTATTTTGCGTATCACAAACCAGTCGGTATTGATTGCAAATTAAATATTGATGACCCAGCCAGCCTTATTCACCATTTGCCTACACTCACCCGTGTTTACCCTATTGGACGATTAGATAAAGACTCTCGCGGTTTACTTATTTTGACCAACGATGGGGATTTTTGTAACCAACTAATACATCCAGACTTCCACCAGCCTAAGCATTATTTAGTCACCGTAAATAAGTCTTTAGACGATGCTTTTTGTAAAAAAATGGCAGCAGGTGTACCCGTTGATAAACACATAACCCTGCCTTGTGAAGTAAATAAAATAGCCAGTAACCAGTTTAGTATTGTTTTAAAGCAGGGGCTAAACAGGCAAATACGTAAAATGGCGCATTACTGCGGATACAAAGTTATTGATTTATATAGAGCGCAATTTAGTGACCTTGTACTTGAGGATTTAAACCTTTGTGAAGGGCAGTATATCCGCATTAATAAAGCTGATATTTTAAAAGCCCACAGCTAACCCCCTACCTATTAGCTTAAATAACATCCTAAAAAGTTAAAAAATAAACTTGCAATTATAGATTACAGGCGTAATCTTATGTTGAAGATTACATTTGTAGGCAATAGCATGATTGAATTATCAAAAGCAGAGTTTGACGTACTCGACGCACTTTGGATTAACTACCCCGCCACCGCGAGCCAAATAATTGAGCGCTTAAGCGACGATAAGCAATGGCACGAAAAAACCATTAAAACCCTACTAGGTCGACTAGTAAAAAAAGGCGCACTTACATTTGAAAAAGAAGGTCGTCAGTATATTTATATGCCGTGTATGGAGCGCGCCGACTACACCTTAAAAGAAAGCCAAAACTTTATTGAGCGCTTTTTTAGTGGACGTATTGCGCCACTTGTAAGCGGTTTTGCTAAATCGGAGCAGCTTTCTCAGCAAGATATAAACGAGCTTAAAAAAGTTATAGATGACTGGGAAAAAAACCAAAAGTAAGGGATTAACATGGTTATTCAAACTGGGTTTAATTGGTTAATTGAGCAGCAACTACTATTAAGTATTTTGTTTTGTGGATTTATTTTACTCGAGCGATTTTGTTTAAAAGCCCTTGGCTCGCGGTTTGTATATAAATTAGCATGGCTATTACCTGCAGCATTGGTTATTGCTAATTTACCAAATGCGGTTAAACCACTGCAAAATAGCAATATTAGCCATTACTTAATCACCCCTAACCAGCCCTTTATACATGAAATGGATATTAGCTGGGCGCTCATGTATGCACTTATTACCGCAGGGTTATTAATAGCTAGTTTTATTACGCATACCCGTTTTGTTAAAACCCTGCAGTTAACTGAGTTAACACAATTTGAAGGTACTCTTACCACTGGTGTTAAAACCTACACCAGTCAACATGTAGCCACACCAATGGTGGTCGGGATTTTAAACAGCAAGCTGGTGTTACCGAGTAACTATAATACTCAGTTTGATCAAGCCACATTAGCACTTATTTTAGAGCACGAAAACGTACACATTAAACGCAAAGACAACTTAACAAACGCACTTATATTACTGCCTACTATTTTACTTTGGTTTAACCCACTAGCTTGGTTTTGTTACGCAAGTATGCGCCGACTACAAGAGCTGACTTGTGATGAACGGGTACTTAGCAATAAAACCACACAACAACATATTTTATATAGCAAAGCCCTAATAAACTGCGCGGCAAATGCGCCCACAGGACTTATGGCTTATTCACACTACGGAGATAAAAAAACCATGTTACAACGACTAATTAATATAAAACACAGCGGGGAGCGTTCAAAGCTTGCTAAAGGTGGCTTATTACTTGTAGCCGCAAGCATGCTAAGCGGCTTAGCCATTGCAAAACAACCAGAAGTAAATAAAACGCAAGAGGAGCATATCTCACCAACAATACGCATTGAACCTGCTTATCCAATACAAGCAGCTCAACAAGGGATCAGCGGCTCTGTTGTATTAAAATACGATATTGCAGCAAACGGTAAAACAAAAAACATTAGTGTTATTCAATCTAAACCTAAAGATGTTTTTGATAAATCAGCGAAAGAGGCGCTAGCAAAATGGAAATATAAAGCATCAGATTCAGGTTTTGAAGATGTACTTGTGCAACTAGATTTTGCGATTAATAGTGAAGTGGCACCTACCGATTTAATTGAGCGAATTAAAGTATCGCATTAACGCCATCGGGTTGTTCAAGACTACAAAGCAAGCGCCCTTTTAGGCTGCTTGCTTTGTGGTTTTAAAGTATAAACCTACAAACTCACCACAATCATGGCAATGGCTGTACCCAAACCAATAAACCACACTAATGAGCGAATTATATCTAGGTTCATATAGTAAAATACGCAATACAAAATACGCGACACAATATGTGTAACCGCTAGCGTTTCGGTCACTGCGCCTACAGAGTTAGTGCCGAGTACAACTGCAATAGCGACAGCAAAAACAGCGAGCGATTCAAAACAGTTTTGATGAGCAGCGAGCGCCCGTGCACCAAAGCCGGTTAATTTTATTTGTTGCGCCCTTGGGTGTTTATTGTCGTATCGACCTAATTTTGCCATTGCTATAGCAACCGGCACTTTTGCAAAGTAAGGCATTAATACCGCAAGTAATGCACATACAACTAATGTTGTCATAATTTATCCTTTTGATGTTTCGGATAATTTAGCATAAACGTAATAAAAAAGCCGCCAGATACGTTTTATGACAAACGCTGGCGGCTAACAATAACATCAGGCTTACTATAGCTAAATTTATCCTCAAACCCGTGCGACATAATGTCGCAGATGATGAATATTCAACATCACGGTTAATGCATCGCTTTACTTCACAAAGCTTGTTAACTTTACTGCCTTACATTTTAACGATGACAATCATGACCTGGATATTTTTCACTTTTTTAGCCGCTTTCATGCAAGCATGGCGTAATGCCCTGCAAAGTAAATTAAGTAACGATGTGAGTGTTGCTGGCGTAACCCTCTCCCGCTTTATTATTGCAGGCCCTATTGCTGCCGTGTATTTATATGGTTTGTATCAATATCAAGATACCACCATGCCTACATTTAATAATGCCTTTTGGGGATTTATTGTAGGCGCAAGTGTTATGCAAATACTTGCTACCGGTTTAATGGTTAAGTTGTTTAAAATGAATAATTACGCTGTAGGTGCTGGTCTTGCCAAAAGCGAGGCGTTAGTAGCTGCCATTTTAGGTGTATTATTTTTTGGCTCGGCACTTTCTTTGCTTGGTTGGCTTGGTGTGTTTTTTGGCGCTATTGCCGTATTGCTGCTCAGCGGCATAACAAGCGTTAAACACTTTAATGCTAAAACTGCATTACTAGGCCTTGCTTGTGGTACTTGCTTTGCACTTACCTCACTGTGGGTACGAGAAGCGAGTTTAAATTCAGGGTTACTATTCCCACATTCTGCCGCTTGGGTTTTACTGTTTGTAATCAGCCTACAAACGCTAATACTACTTGGCTATTTATTATTAAAAGAGCCGCAAACACTCAGTAAACTGTGGCAATACAAAGGCACTACAGCCGCAATTAGTGTTTTTAGTTGTGTCGGCTCTATTGGTTGGTTTAGTGCAATGAGCTTACAACATGTTGCTTACGTTAAAACACTTGGACAGGTTGAAGTATTTTTTACCATGCTAATTGCCGTACTTTGGTTAAAACAGCCACTTAAAAAACAAGATACTGCAGGCTTAATACTCATTGCTATTGCCGCTATTTTGGTAATGTTACCGTATTAATGGCAGCATAAAAAAGCGCAGGCTTTTACACCTGCGCTGTTATAATTTTTTATAGTTTTAATAACTGATTCTAAGAGCTGATTTTTAGCGTTATCACACCACTAATAATCATTAATACTCCCGCAATACGACCAAACGTAGCGGCATCGTTATAAAACAATATACCTACTAAAAACGTACCCGCAGCGCCAATACCTGTCCATACGGCGTATGAGGTGCCCATAGATATTTGCTTTTGGGCAAGCCACAACATAAAACCACTAGCAACTAAAAATGCCACCGCTATTGCTATGCCTTGCCAACGAGTATCTGGGTTTTGCGACACCTTTAAACCTATCGGCCAGCCAATTTCAAGTAAACCGGCAATAACCAAATAAATCCACGCCATTAAACATCTCTCTTTTTCAATATAACTTCATATAAATCTTCGCGGCGGTCTTTTAAGTTACGCACTGTGCCTTCGCTGTGAAGAATTTTTAACTTATCCATATCAAGGTCACTAAATAACAGCATTTCTGTATTAGGTGTGGCTTCGTTAAGTGTTGCATCGTGCGGGAACGAAAAATCAGAAGGCGTTAACACTGCCGATTGTGAGTACTGCACATCAAGGCTTTCTACTTGTGGTAAATTACCTACCGAGCCTGCAATAACTACATAACATTCGTTTTCGATTGCGCGTGCTTGTGCACAATGGCGAACACGTAAGTAGCTATTTTTAGTGTCTGTCCAAAATGGCACAAACAAAATATCTAACCCTTGTTTTGCTAATATGCGCGATAATTCAGGGAACTCAACGTCATAACAAATTTGAATACCTACACGCCCGGCATCAGTTTCAAATACAGCAATTTTGTCGCCGCCTTGAATAACCCAATCGTTTTGCTCATGCGGGGTAATGTGTATTTTACGTTGCTCGTCTATTTTACCGCTACGGTGACATAAATAACTCACGTTATAAATTTTATCATCTTCGGCAAGTGGCATAGAGCCAGTAATTATATTGGCGTTGTATTCTATTGCCATACGCGACATCGCGTTTTTAAACGTTTCGGTATATTCGGCTAAATAACGAATCGCTTCCGTTTGGTTGCTTTGATTTCCTAAGCCCATTAGTGGTGCGTTAAAAAACTCAGGGAATAATATAAAGTCACTTTTGTAGTCAGATACGGTATCTACAAAGTATTCAACCTGCTTTAGCATTTCTTCAACCGATTCAACGCAGCGCATTTGCCATTGCACAGCACCTACACGCACTATTGATTTAGTTGACTCAAGTACCGTGTCGGTTGGTTCATACATAATGTTATTCCACTCAAGTAAAGTGGCGTAACCAACTGACTCTTGATCCTCTGGTAAGTACTTTTTAAGTAAACGCTTTACCTGAAAATCGTTAGATAACTGAAAACTTAAAATAGGATCGTACAGCTCTCTTTGATCTACTTTTGCAATGTATTCCATTGGCGTCATTTCACTACTGTGATTAAAATAACGTGGAATACGCCCACCCGCTAAAATAGCGCGTAGGTTATATTGGCGGCACAGTTCTTTACGGGCATCATAAAGGCGACGACCTAAGCGCATGCCTCTGTGAGTTTCGCTAATAGCAACATCTAAGCCGTATAGCGCATCGCCGTCGGTATCGCTAAATACACGGTCGTGGCCATCTGCAATATCTTCGTATGTATGCGGGTTTGAAAAGCGTGTGTAATCAACTTGCACGCTCAGCGCTAAGCCCACCAGCACGCCGTCATCTACAATACCTATTTGTCCTTCAGGAAATTGGTCTATTAATCTAAAAATGGTATGACTTGGCCACGCACCACCTAAGTCGGGATACGCTTGATCCATCAAGGTTTTAATTTGCGGATATTGCTCTCTGGTTAAGTTACAAATTTCAAGATGGGTTTTTTCTGCCGACATACACAACTCCTTTAGGCATAAGAAAATAAAAGCCGAATGCACTTTAAAATACATTCAGCTTTGTATCATGTTTTTTACTTTAGATGTACTACTTTAAGCTGCGGTAAAAGAGTGTGGTTACTTTCTCTTTTGGTAACCAGCCTGCGTATTCAAGACCAAGTTCTGCCAATGGATCGGCTTTAAGTACTTGCTCTAAGCTTGCATTATTTTGCATTGCTTTTAGCATCACATCTTTCGCGCTTTGAACTAACTTACCATACGCTATTAGTCCTGAACGGTCACTTACCTTACCGTGCCCTGGTATTACTTTAGTGTTGTCGTCAATTTGTTTAACTACATCGTCTACTGCCGCTAAAATACCATTAACGCTACCGCCGCTATCTACATCAACAAACGGTAAGCTACCAAAATTAAAGTAAATGTCGCCCATGTGTACTATGTTGTCGTTACTAAAAAAGATAACTGAATCGCCATCGGTATGTGCATGCTCATAATGCACCACATGGGCGTGTTCGTTATTAAAATGCAGTTTTAAATCGTGACCAAAACTAATGCGCGGTAAAAAGTCTGACCCTTCTCCATGCTGCTCTTCTAAACGTTTATGTACATTGTCGTGTGCTATAACGTGCGCACCCGCTTTAGCAAAATTTTCGTTGCCGCCGGTGTGATCGCCATGATGATGCGTATTAATAACAAACTCTGCGCTGCCTGGTTTTAAATCGCTAATCGTTTTTTTAATATCATCTGATAACTTGGCAAACTGATCATCAATAATATAAATGCCATCATCGCCTACACTTGCTGCAATATTACCGCCTTGCCCAAATAGTACGTATACATGGTCACTTAATTTTTGTGCTGTTACTGGGCCTTCATCGGCTTGCGCTGTAGTGCTTAGTAATAAACCTGTTATTAATGCGGGTAGTATTTTTTTCATTTTAGTTCTCTGTTGTTTTATTAGTGATTATATAGAACGTGTTTAGGTATACTTTAGTTCATCGCGTAGGCTCTATTACTATTTGATGTATTAATTCTTGAGGTAATAAAGGCGTATGTTTGCCCTCTACATAGTCACTAAAACCCGCTCTATAAAATTCAGATAACGGATGCCCCGATTGCCCTCCCGGAATAGCTAAAATTGCACGTTTTAAATGACCTGGTTGAGCAATAAAGCGCTGCGATGCGCCAAAACTACGCCCTTGTACAGCGGGCATGTAACTATCGCCAAAACCTTGTGCTGTAGGCATATTTAAAAACTTAGCAAGTAAGGGGATTTGCTTTGCAAACGGATGCTCTATTACTAGCTCGTTTACCTTGCCCCACTGCCAACTTTGTACGTTATTACCAAATTGCTCGGTAAGCTTAGTAATAGTTTGGCTAAATGCACCGAGTAATTGCGCATCCCAACTTTTAAATTGTGGGTTTAACCATGTGTCGGGTTTGTTGTTAATAAGCTGCCAAACTGCGGGCTCTAAATCTCGTTTTACGTATTTAAGTGTGCCTTGCTGTTTATTTAATTGGCTTTCAATATTACTAAATAAAATATTAATCACTTCATCGCGGTAGCGCTTAACTAAGGTATACCCTATGGAGGTTGAACATGCACATTGCTGCCAATTTTCGAGCGCGGTTATATATTGCTGATTTTTGGTTTGATCGGTTTTTAACTGCTTTAATAGCAAAGCATGCCAAGGCATTAAAAAGCGAGCTTGGTTATCAAGCTGTAGTGCGTAAAAGTCGCTCTCTGCAAATGTTTGTTTTTCAAATAATCTATCGCGTATTTGGCTTGAGCGCGCGCCCAGTGCATAGCCACCATTACCAAAACGGGTATTATCTTCAGCCGACACCACGCGTGAATTACCAGTCCATAATCGCCCGCTTTGTGGGTTTTTAACAAACGGGCGTTGTAACTCGCTTTGCTGCCAAAGCGCTGAGTAGTCATCGGCATTTACACCAAGTTCGCTAGGCGTTTTACGCGCTGGTATACCGCCCATATGCTTCCACGCTGCGCTGCCTTGGCTGTCGACCACCATTAGATTTTGCACCGGTATTCCCACATCGCTTGCTACGCCAAGTGCATCATCTACTGTTTTGGCTTGCTCTAATTTTAATAACTGCATATTAACGGCATAATGCTGGTGTGCCGCCCAGCTAAGTGCATAAGGTTTTTCGTTAATGTATTTTACAGGTCCGTATTCGCTGAGTATTAATGAGTAGTTTTCGACCTCCCCATCGGGTAATGCAATAGGTTCATCAACTTGCCATGTTTTACTGTTATCGTTTAATGCAATCCAATCGGCGGTATCTAAATAACCGTTAGTAAACCCCCATGCAATATTATTGTTAGTACCCACCACAATTGCTGGCGCTCCGGGCAGCGATACACCGGTTACCTGAGCAGGCTCTCCATTTTTTATATAATTTAACTGCGCTCTGTACCAAATTACAGGCACTGCCATCGATAAGTGCATATCATCCGACACCATACCCGCACCTGTTTTAGTAAGCGCCCCCGTAACTGCCCAGTTATTACTGCCGCGCTCTTGGTTGGCTTCAATACTTTTAACTGTATGCTGTGTTTGAGTTGGCAAAGTAGGTATGCCGCCGCTATAAGGCGCTAATTTACTGCCATCAAGTGCGGCTTGGTACTTACTCGGTTGCGTTAAAAAATCAACCATTTGCTTACCATACGCTTGCTCAATTTGAATAAGTGCTTGGTCACGCTTAAATGTGGCACTTTGCAAATCAAGGTACATGCTAAATATAACTAATAGGCTGTCTTCGCTTTGCCATGGATTTTGTGCTGCACCCGTTAGTAAATATTCAAAGCTTGAATACCCTACTTGCGCTAAGCCTTCGTTTACACCTTGAGCGTAACTTTTAAGTAATTGTTTATCGGATTCAGGCAGCGTTTGTAAAATAGTGTGGCTGCGTTTACGTAATTGATGAAAACGCATTTCCTTATCGAGCCCCAGCGCCGCTTCACCAAATAATTCACTTAGCTCGCCTGCGGCATTACGCCTTAATAAATCCATTTGAAAAAAGCGGTCTTGCCCGTGCGCATAACCTAAACCATAGGCGGCGTCGTTTCGGCTATTTGCATTGATCACTGCTTGTCCTAATGCATCGCGCGAAATTTTTACAGGCTCTACTATTGCGTTACTACGTCCGTTTCCATCAAGGGCGGGTAAACTTAAAGTAAGTACACCATAAACAACGGCGGTACTTGCCAGTCCTAAAATCACAATTAATAACAACAAGCGTTTGATTACTTTAAACATCAACCTTTCCTTTGCACGTTTTTGACCAAGCGTTAAGGGCATATAATAACCATAGTTTTATTAAATAATAATGTTCTTGCTCGCAAAGGGTGAAATAAACATCAAAATCCACGATAATGTCGGCTCCACACATCGTGCAGAACTAGTTGAGTAAAATATGACTGAAAAAACATTTATCAAAGGTAAAGACCGCGACCTAGAATCGTCAATCTCTACCATGCAAAACAAGCTTAAAGCCCTAAACATTAATGTTGAAGAAGCGCTTTGGCTTAACCCTGTAGCTAACTGTTATTCGGTTCATATAAAAGACAGTGATTGCGGTGTTATGTTTACCAATGGTAAAGGCGCAACCGACAAAGCCTCTATTGCCTCAGCGCTAGGTGAATACTTTGAGCGTTTAAGCTGTAACTACTTTTTTGCAGACTTTTATTTAGGTGAAGAATTTGCCAATGGCGAGTTTACTCATTACCCAACCGAAAAATGGTTTAAAGTTGAAGGCGATGAAGTACCACAAGGCATTATGGACGAGAGCTTATGGGATTACTTTGACCCAGAGCGCGAACTTACCGCATCACACCTTTTTGATTTTAACTCAGGCAATATTGATCGTGGCATTTGTACCCTGCCGTACACGCGTCAACGCGATAACCAAGACGTATACATTCCAGTAAATGTTATTGGTAATATTTTTGTATCTAACGGTATGAGCGCAGGTAACACAAAATTTGAAGCTCGCGTACAAGGTTTATCAGAAGTATTTGAACGCGCTATTAAAAACCGCATCATCGCCGAAGGTATTTGTTTACCAATCGTGCCTGAAGATGTTGTTAAGCAATACCCTAAAATTCACGAAGCGTGTGAAGAACTTCGCAGCCATGGCTTTCATTTACGTATTGCCGATGCATCACTTGGTGGCAAATACCCTGTAATGAGCGTAACGCTTATTAACCCAACAGATGGTTCAGTATTTGCCTCTTTTGGTGCTCACCCATCATTTGAAGTTGCACTTGAACGTACCGTTACCGAGTTACTACAAGGTCGCCGTTTAGATCAGTTAGATGTATTTCAACCAGCAACATTTGATAACGATGAAGTAGCAACACCAGAGAACATTGAACTGCACTTTATTGATTCAAGTGGTTTGATTTCACATGATTTTTTCCGTGCAAAACCTGACTTTGAATTTGTACACTGGGACTTTAGCGGCACAACAGAGCAAGAATATCATTTCTGTACTGACCTAATTCACAACATGGATCATGATATCTACATCATGGATTACACGCACCTAAACGTATACGCATGTCGTATTTTAGTACCGGGCATGTCAGACATTTACCCTGTTGATGAACTAATTTGGCGTAATAACAATGAAGGCGCTAAATTCCGCGAAACATTCCTATCGCTTGATCAGTACGATGCCGAGCAATGGATGGAGATTTACGACAGCCTTGAAGAAGCCGGTCACAGCGATATTATTCGCGCCGCAGAATTTATTGGTTTAGCAACTGATGCCGACACGCCATGGCACACACTGCGTATAGGTGAGCTTAAAGCGCACCTTTGCTTAGCTGCAGGCAGTGAAGAGGCAATCGATTGGGTAGATTGGATACTTCATACAGGCCAAGTAAATGAAGATGCAATGCGTCATTTTCGCTGCTTAAAAGCTATTTTAGAAATAAAATATGATGACGAGCGCCAATACGCTGATTACCAAGATGCGTTAGGCTTAATGTTTGGCGCTAATAACGTAACGCTCGCTATTGAAATTGCCGAAGGTGAAAAACAATTTAACGGTTTAACTTTCCCTGGTTTATCGCTTGAAGGCTTTAAAAAGCATGCGGCACTACTTGATGGTTACCGCAAGCTACATGTAGCAAAGCAAAATCATTGGGCGCGTGAAGTTAGCGATAGCTAAACTACTAATTATAAAAATAAAACGGCGCATTTGTTAATGCGCCGTTTTCATTTATGTCATAAATTAGCTATAGTTAATTTGCCTAAATTAACGCCACGATGTAGCTAATGCCACCGTCTACTAATAACAAAACAAATGTTCATAACTTTAAGCTGACCTTTTGGTTATCGCTTACGCTAATTGTACTAGTTGGTGTCGTTCTTGATCGTATTAACTATAATCGTGTAAAAGATGCACATAGATTACAGATACTCTCTGAAGTAAGTACCTATCGTGCTCAATTAGAATCTATTTTAGTTTCTAATATCCAACTAGTTCGAGGCTTAGGGGTTGCCGTCGCAGCACAGCCTAATTTACAGCAAAAACAATTTGAACAAATTGCTCAACCGCTATTTAAAACCTCAAATGAGCTTCGTAATATTGGTGGGGCTCCCGATATGGTAATTCGCATGACTTACCCCTTAAAAGGTAATGAAAAAGCACTCGGTTTAAACTTCTTAGAAGAAAAAAACCAACGCGCTGATGCAATTAGAGCCCGCGATACAAATACCATAGTTATGGCTGGTCCATTAAAATTAATTCAAGGTGACATTGCACTTATTGCCCGAGTTCCTGTTTACGTACCTCCAGAGAATCGCTTTTGGGGATTACTCTCAGTTGTTCTTAATATTGATAAAGTCTACAAAAATTCGGGTATTTATGAGCTCGAAAAAGAGTATAACGTCGCTTTACAAGGCAGACATGGGCTAGGCAAAAAAGGGGAGTTTTTTTATGGTGATCAAAATATAACAGATCAAGACCCCCTTGAGTTTACATTAAGCTTTCAAGGTGGGAATTGGCAACTTTATGTTGCACCTAAAATAGGTTGGAGCCCTCCAAGCTCAGCTGTATGGCCACTTCGGTTATCGATTATTATTATTTGCGGGTTATTAATTTGGGCCTTTTTATTCTTTTTAAAAATGCTTAATCGTCAGCAACAAAATGAAAAAATGCTTGAAGCAATGAGTGATCTAGCCCAAATAGGCGCATGGTCATTTAACTTAGAAACTAAACAAGTGTATTGGTCTGATATGACCAAAAAACTATTTAAACACCCATTAAATAACCAACCAGAATGGCCTAAAGACTTAAATTACTTTAAAAAAGGCACCAGCAGAGAAACAATTAAGCCTTTAATTGAACGAGCCATAAAATATGGTGAAAGCTACGAAGTTGAATTAGAAGTAATGGATGCAGAAGGTGAATCTGTTTGGGTACTCGTACATGGTGAAGCAGAACGAAAGAATGGACGATGCACACGCATTTTTGGCTCACTACAGAATATTGATACCCGTAAAAAAATTGAATTAGAAAATAATAAAACCGCATTACATAACGAAATTTTAGCTTCTCTTACCGTTAATAAATTAATATTAAATGGGCAACTTAGCCAATCGAAAGATATTATCACTGAAGCAATCTGCCAAGCATTCGATATTAAACGTGCCAGTATTTGGTTTTTTAATGAAGACAAGTCTCAACTAAGCCCCTTTGCCATACATAGCAAACATTCGTCTAGTGACAAAATTGACTCTATTTGGCTAAGAAAAAACAACCCCGGCTTTTTTAATGCAATAGATCATCAAGCAGTATTTAATGCACCCGATGCACTAGAACACCCAATACTCGCACCAATTAAAGAGCAGTATTTAATGCCACTCGAGATTAAATCAATGCTGTGCATAATTATTCCTGCGGGAAGTGGTGCTATAGGCGTTGTTTGCGCCGAGCAATGTCAATCCAAGCGCCACTGGTCTAAAAACGAAGAAAGCTTTTTAATTGCCGTTGCAGCGTTAATAGGCAGCTTGCACTCGAGCCAGCAACGAATTGAAACTGAACAAAAGCTGGTTGCCGCCAAAGAAACTGCAGAACAAGCTGTTGAAGCTAAAAGTGAATTTTTAGCAAGTATGAGCCACGAAATTCGCACACCAATGAATGGTGTTTTAGGCATGCTTAATATAATTAAGCAAACGCAACTAGACCTACAGCAAAAGCATCATATCGAACTTGCTCAGTCATCAGCTCAATCTTTACTTAATATAATTAACGACATATTAGACTTTTCTAAAATTGAAGCCGGTAAGCTCGATATTGAAAACGTGCAATTTAACCTACCTCGGTTATTAGGAGAAGTGGTTGAGTCGTTTGCTTTAAAAGTAGAGCAAAACAATACAAAACTTATTTTAGATGCCACTCAAATTACAGTTAGCGAAATAATTAGTGATCCGAACCGCTTACGCCAAATTTTGAATAACTTAATTGGCAACGCCGTTAAATTTACTATTGATGGCGAAGTAGTTATTACCGCCAAAGTGGATGAAACAACGGATGGCTCGTTCCTACAATGTTCGATTATTGATACTGGCATTGGTATTGACCCTAAAAAACAAGCGTCGTTATTTGATTCGTTTACACAAGCAGATACCTCAACTACACGCCAATTTGGGGGCACAGGGCTTGGCCTTGCCATAGTAAAACAACTGTGTGAGCTGATGAACGGTGAAGTAAGTGTAAACAGCATGCAAGGTGAAGGAAGTACATTTTCTTTCACAATACAAATACAGCCTCGCTTAAGTAAAGAACAAGATTTACCGAGTCATTTAATTAAAAACAAACATATTTTAATTATTGATGAGTGCTCGTTAAATGCAAATACAGCCAGCAAACAACTCACGGTATGGGGTGCAAAGGTTAATTGCATACATGACTATCTTGAGGTTGATGATTATTTAAATAATGTAACCACCCACCCTGAAGCTATTTTAGTTGATTACTACTTTTTTGAAAAAGCGCCGCAAACGCATATAACTGCGCTTAAAAACTTTATAAATATGCATAGTTGCAAGTTAGTTCTTATGGCGCCAATGAGTTATTCACCTGAGGAGTCTAAAGTAGGTATGGAAGTCGACTGTATGATTTTCAAACCACTCACACCTTCTGATTTGTTTGACTCACTCACTAACGATAAATACATTGAACAACAGCAGCAACAAGCACAACTACAAAATAAACTAACTAAAGCACCAGTACTCGATTCATCAGAGCCACAACTACTGCTCGTTGAAGACAATAAAATAAACCAAGTAGTTGCCTCGGCGCTATTAAAGCAAGCAGGTGTGACTTTTGATATTGCTGAAAATGGGCTTGAGGCAATTGTAAAACTCAATGCAAAACAAGGTAAGCCATATAAGCTAGTTTTAATGGATTGCCAAATGCCTGAAATGGATGGCTACCAAGCCACTAAAGCCATTAGAGAAGGCGATGCAGGTAAGGGTAATGAAAATATTACTATTATTGCACTTACAGCCAATGCCATGCAGGGCGATAAAGAAAAATGCCTAGCAGCAGGCATGAACGACTATTTAAGTAAGCCGCTCGATTTAGCCGCCCTAAAACCTAAACTCCAGCAATGGCTTGGTATCCAATAAAGGTGTAAGCTAATAAAATACGCTTACTAATTTGAGATTATTTATGCAGTTATCAGCAAATCAACAACGTATTCTTGGTTGCTTACTAGAAAAACAAAGCACAACGCCAGAACATTATCCGCTATCGTTAAACGCTCTAGTGAACGCATGTAATCAAAAGTCTAATCGCGATCCTGTGTTAAATCTTACAGATAGTGACGTGCAAAACGCACTTGATGAACTAATAGACATGCGCTTGGTAACTATAGATGAAGGGCTTTCTGGTCGCGTAAATAAATACGACCACCGCTTTTGCAACACTGAGTTTAGTAATCTGCAATTTTCTGCTCAGCAACGTGCCATTGTTTGTTTATTACTTTTACGTGGTGCCCAAACCCCAGGTGAATTAAGAACTCGCAGTGCTAGGCTTGCTGATTTTAATAACGTAAATGAAGTAGAAACAGCGCTCAATAAACTGATTGAAAGCGATTACGCCCGTAAATTAGAACGAGAAGCAGGTAAACGCGACAGCCGATACATTCATTTATTTGGCGAACAACAAAATAATCCCGCCGATGCCTTTGTTGCTCTACCAAGCGAAGTAATTAAAGATAAAGAATTAAGTGATTTACTGGCAGAAGTGGAAGAATTAAAAGTAGAGCTTCGCAAAATAAAAGCTCATTTAAAACTTTAATTAATTAAGACTAAATCACATAATAAGTTTATTGCGTATCACATATTAAATTTTATAAGGAGCTGGCAATGCGCGCCGAAATTATGGCTGAAATGAAGGTTCAGCCAACTATTGATGTAAATGCTGAGATAACTCGCCGGGTTGCTTTTATTAAAGCACGTTTAGTAGCAGCTCACTCACGATCACTAATATTGGGTATTAGTGGTGGTGTTGACTCATCAACTTGCGGCCGCTTATGTCAACTTGCCGTAAACGAGCTAAATAAAGAACACGATACTGACAAATACCAATTTAT
The DNA here is from genome assembly GCF_011378685.1 of Pseudoalteromonas sp. C8. Classification (NCBI taxonomy): domain Bacteria; kingdom Pseudomonadati; phylum Pseudomonadota; class Gammaproteobacteria; order Alteromonadales; family Pseudoalteromonadaceae; genus Pseudoalteromonas; species Pseudoalteromonas sp. C8. The sequence goes on along the minus strand of NZ_WTKT01000016.1, from coordinate 56,046 downwards.
TGCTGTGCGCTTACCTTATGGCGTACAAGCCGATGAAGACGAAGCGCAAATGGCGGTTGATTTTATCCAGCCAAGTAAACGTATGACCGTAAACGTACAACCGGCTGCTGATGCACTGCATGAGCAAGCGATAGCTGCTGTAGTTGGCTGTGGTGAAGCACTGCCTGAGCAAGCTCAGATAGATTTTATTAAAGGTAATGTTAAAGCACGCCAACGTATGGTTGCTCAGTACGAAATTGCTGGCTTTTGCCAAGGCTTAGTAGTGGGTACCGATCATAGTGCTGAAAACATTACTGGTTTTTATACTAAATTTGGTGACGGCGCGTGCGATTTAGCTCCGCTATTTGGTTTATCAAAACGCCAAGTGCGTGCACTTGCTACTGCACTCGGTGCCCCAGCTTTATTAGTAGATAAAGCACCTACAGCTGATTTAGAAAGCGACCGCCCAGGCTTAACAGATGAAGAAGCACTTGGTTTGAGCTATGAGCAAATTGATGACTTTTTAGAAGGTAAATCTGTTTCTAAAGACGTTGAACAAAAGCTTGTAAGTATTTACATGCGTACACAACATAAGCGCCAACCAATTCCGACAATTTACGATTAATGTTTTAGTAAATAAAATAAAGCAATTAACGCCTTTGAGGATTAATTGCTTTTTTGATCGACAGATTAAGAAACTGCGTATATTTTAGTAAATTAACGCTTTAAATTTTATAATACCAATTGCATTAAGTTAGTGATCTATTATAGCCCTAAGAAAATAGCGATAGATCGATCATGTTTTAACAATATTGGTATAAGTTACCCGCCAAAGAGAACACTGCCTTATATGACATCGCCCATCTTAATTACCGGCGCAGGCCAACGTATTGGTTTAGCGCTCGCTCAGCATTATATAGCCCAAGGGCAGGCTGTTATTATTACGTATCGTACTCGCCACAACGCTGTTGATAAATTAGAGCAACTAGGCGCTGTATGTATTTATGCCGATTTTAGTACCGATGACGGTATAAGTGCATTTATAAATACGCTTAAAGAGCATACAACATCGCTGCGCGCTATTGTTCACAATGCATCAAGCTGGGACTGCGAAGCTAACAATCCTGACTTTGCAGTACTGTTCGATAATATGATGCGTATACACGCCAAAACACCGTATTTAATTAATTTAATGTGCGCTGAGCTGCTTATAAACTATCAGCAAAGTGAAAAAGTACCTGCTGATATAATTCACCTTACTGATTATGTAGTTGAAACAGGCAGCCCTAAACACTTAGCTTATGCAGCAAGTAAAGCAGCTCTCGATAACTTAACTAAATCGTTTAGCGCTAAATATGCGCCAAACATAAAAGTGAACTCGGTTGCTCCATCACTCATTATTTTTAATGAACATGACGATGAGCAATATCGAGCTAAGACCCTTAAAAAATCATTAATGGGCATTGAACCCGGATGCCAAGAAATTATCAATAGCATTGATTTACTATTACAAAGCCACTACATCACAGGGCGCTCTTTGCCTGTTGATGGCGGCCGTCATTTAAAGTAAATATAAATAAACTGAGATATTTATGCACAATGAATTAAAAGAAAGTTACGAAAAAATCATCACCGCAGTAGGCGAAGATGCTAACCGCGAAGGCTTACTTGATACGCCAAAACGTGCTGCAAAAGCAATGGAATATTTAACGCAAGGGTATCGTCAAACGCTTGATGAAATAACTAATAAAGCGGTATTTACATCTGACGCTGACGACATGGTGTTAGTGCAAGACATAGAGCTTTACTCTATGTGTGAGCATCATTTACTACCTTTTATTGGCCGTTGCCATATTGCTTATATTCCAAACGGTAAAGTATTGGGCTTGTCTAAATTTGCACGTATTGTTGATATGTTTTCACGCCGTTTTCAAATTCAAGAACAGCTAACGCATCAAATCGCTAAAGCAGTTGAAGAAGTTACTGGCGCTAAAGGTGTGGGCGTTATTGTTGAAGCAAAACACATGTGTATGATGATGCGTGGTGTAGAAAAGCAAAATTCAAGCATGCGTACATCAGTAATGTTAGGTAACTTTAGAAGCGACCCTAAAACACGCAACGAATTTTTGCAGCTTATAAAAGGTTAACCCTATGGCTAATGCAATTATTAACGTTACTAATTTGCGCCTGCGTACGTTTATTGGCTTTAACCCCGATGAGCGTGAAAAAAAGCAAGATGTAGTGATCAACCTAGAGATTCACTACCCTGCTGATGACGCGTGTAAAACGGATGAAGTTGACCAAGCACTTAATTATAAAGTGATCACCAAAGAAGTAATTAGCTTAGTAGAGCAAGGCCACTTTTTACTGCTCGAAAAATTAGTGGCTGAAATTCTTGCGGTTTGTCACTCACACCCAAGTGTTCATTACGCTAAAGCACGTGTTGATAAACCGCATGCACTGCGTTTTGCCGACTCGGTGTCGTTAACGCTTGACTGGGCTAAATAAGGCCTTAAAAAACTTATTTAAAAAAGCTTTTCGAATCCTACGGCAAGGGCGATAACCGCTAAATAGCGCGCGCCTTTGCCTAGTGTTACTAACAGTAAAAAGGTGTTAAATCGCACTTTAAATATGCCTCCAATCACCGTTAATGGGTCTCCCACAACCGGTAACCAAGCAAATAACAAACTATATACACCATATTTATTAAATTGCTTTTGTGCGTTATCAAGCCCTTTTTGCGATACCGGAAACCATTTTTTATCTTTAAAACGCAGTACCTGCGTGCCTAACCAGTAATTAACGCAGCTTCCCAATACATTTCCAAGTGTTGCTACGCACCACATAAGCCATAAATTAACTTTACCTTGGGCAATCATCCCCACCATTATCACCTCAGAAGAGCTAGGCAGTAATGTGGCAGATATAAATGCGCTAATAAATAACGTGAGATAAAGCATAATGTCCTTATGGCTAAACGTAAAAACCCAGCCTATAGCTGGGTTTATAATACCAATTTTATTAAAAACATGATCATTCTAGCGTATTAAATAACTCACTAACTACGTTAAAAATTATTTATATAGAACAACTATGTATCATAATTTTAGCCTTGTTATTGAGCTATTTTCTTATCGCTATAATAGATCACTAATTTAATGCAATTGGTATAAAAATAAACTGAGGTTTTATTTTATCAAATTTAAACTAAACGGGTAATTAAACTCTTTACCTTCGTTAGCTTTAATACTCGCCATTACAACCATTACAAACCCAAAAATTGCCACTATAGGTAGTAATATTAAGCCTACTGCTACAAACATCAGTAAAAAACAAACTACATATGCAATTGCCATCGTTATTTGAAAGTTAAGCGCCTTTTTACCGTGCACGTCAACAACTGGCATCTCATCTCTTTTAATTAACCACACAATTAATGGCCCAATTATTGAGCCAAACGGCACAATAAATCCGGCAAGCGCACTCAAATGGCATAACATAGCCCACATACGGTCATCTTTATTAACTGGTTCAACCTGTTGATTTTCTTCCATAACACTCTCCTTTTTGTTTTATGTATGTTGCCTCTTAACTAAACAAATGTCTACAAATCAACCAACGTATTTGTATTTAAAAATCACAGCGTGAAATCTTGTGATAAAAAAGTGATAAGTTTGTGAGAGTTTCTGGAGACGATTATTCAATACTTAACTCGAATCATCACTTACAGGAATAATAATGAAAACTTCTACATTAACAATTGCAATTCTTTTAGCGGCAGCTAGCCAATCGACTATGGCCGCAGAATTAGACCTAAAAGTTACTAACCTAACCAAGGGTATTCACTTTACTCCACTGTTAATTACAGCACACAACAGCGAAGACACACTATTTGAAGTCGCAACGCAAGCATCTACAGCATTACAAACAATGGCTGAAGGCGGCAATATTGCAGAGCTAGTTGCACAAGCAGCTGCAGCGGGCAGTGATATGGCTGCAAATCCAGCTGAAGGTTTACTTGCACCAGCCGCATCTACAACGGCAACACTAACAACTACTGACGGTAACGAGTACCTATCTTTAACTGCAATGATGCTACCAACTAATGATGGCTTTGTAGGCTTAAACAGCTGGAAAATCCCAACAGAAGCGGGTACTTACACAATTAATTTAAATGCTTACGATGCAGGCACAGAACAAAACAATGAGCTTGTAGTTGAAGGCTCTGGCGCTCCAGGTACTCCGGGGATTCCTGCGGCTCCAGGTGGCGACGCTGGCACTGGCGGTACAGGTATATTAAGTGGTGATACAAATACAAGCATCCATATTCACCCAGGTAGCTTAGGTGATGACGATTTAGAAGCGGGTAATAGCGATTTAAGTAATACAGTACACAGATGGTTAAACCCAGTGGCGCAATTAACCGTTACAGTTAAGTAGGAGCATGATTATGTCATCTGCTAACAACCTTAAAAAAAGTCTACTAGTGCTTGCACTTGCAACCACACTTGCAGCGTGTAGTGATAATGATAACGACCCAGTGGTTGAAGAGCCGGTCGTTGTTGAGCCAATTGTTGTAGAACCTGTGATCAGTGAGTTTACTATTACTTTTAGTAACTTAACTGCAGGACAGCCTTTGTCACCACTCTCTGTCATTGCTTTTGAAGATGAAGCACCTTGGACATTCGGTACAACAGCTTCTGTTGGTTTAGAAATGCTTGCAGAAAGCGGTGCAAATGAAGAATACCTCAGCTACGAAAGTGCACTTGCTGCAGTTTCAGCTGAAGGCGCTATTGGCCCTGGTGAAACCACCACAGTAATCATTACTGTTGAAGAGCAAGAAACGCTTAATTTGTCATTTGCTGCCATGCTTGGGAATACAAATGATGCTTTTACCGGTCTTAGTTCTTTAGATGTATCAACATTAGAAGTTGGCGGTTCGTTATCACGCACTACGACTGCTTATGATGCGGGTACGGAAGCAAATACAGAAACAGCTGAAACTGTGCCAGGTCCTGCCGCTAGCGGTGAAGGGTTTAACGAAATACGTGACGATACAGCCGATATAATAACAATGCATCCAGGCATTGTTTCAAATCAAGATGGATTATCTACATCTGCACTTGGTGTTGAACATAAGTTTGATAACCCAGTATCGAAAATAGTAATTACGCGCACGCAGTAACGTTCCAGCTTGTAATGGGGAAGTAAGGGAGCACGGATGCCCCCCTTTTTACGAGGTAATACATGCGTCACGAAAAAATATTAGTAGTAGAAGATGACAGAGAAATAGGTAAGTTAATTACCACGCAGCTAACGTCGCTTAACTTACATGTTGATCATGTTGTAAGCGCAGAACTTGCCTTAAAAAAAATAGCTAAGCATCCCTACGGACTTATTTTACTCGATATAAACTTACCCCAAATGGATGGTTTGAGCTTATGCCGAAAAATAAAAGAGCATTACCCAACTACCTCCGTAATTTTACTCACCGCGCTGAGTAGCGATATGGACAGAGTTATTGGCCTTGAAATGGGCGCCGATGATTATATTTGTAAACCCTTTTTTGCACGCGAATTACAAGCCAGAGTAAAAACCCAATTACGCCACAGAGCACAGCTACTCGCTAGCCAAAATAACGACAACTCCCCCGTTGATAGCGAACAAACACTAAATGTAGGCTCACTCAATATAGAATTTAGTTCGCACCAAGTGTATTTAGGCAAGCAAGCCCTTAACCTTACCGCCACCGAATTTGATTTACTCGTTTACTTTGCACGCCATCCTAATCATGTTTTTAGCCGCCAGCAGTTACTCGATAAAGTATGGGGTTACCAACACAGTGGGTACGAGCATACGGTTAATTCACATATAAACCGCTTACGTGCCAAGCTAGAAGAACACCAACAAGCGCCTATCATCGAAACAGTTTGGGGTGTTGGTTACAAACTAAACCCTAGCCAACTCAATTAAGACACCTATTATGAAATTATCTTTGTATCAAAAATTAGCTATATCGCTAGTCGTGATTTTTTGTTTTATTTGCGCCCTAGTTTACGGCTGGAGCAAGCAATTAGAACTGACTTCAAAACACCACGCCGAACAAAATCTGCACTTAGCGTTAGCGGAACATTTAGTACAAGATAACCCATTAATAAAAGAAGGTGTTTACGACTATAAAGCGCTTGAAAACCTCTTCCATACCTTAATGTTATTAGGTCCTGCGTTTGAATTTTATTTTGTAGACGAAACCGGAAAAATTCTTACTTACTCAGCAAAGCCGGGTAAAGTTAAACGCACGCATATTAGTTTAACGCCTTTAAAAAGGCTGATTAACGACCCAAGCGCTGCACCTATTTATGGTGATAATCCTCGTAATAAAGAGCAACAAAAAATATTTTCAGCCGCGCCAGTATTTAATCAAGATAAGCTACAAGGTTATTTATATGTAATTATTGGTGGTGAGGCTTACGATACCTCACTAAGCACTGTAAAAAATAATGATAAGTTATGGCTAGCTGCTTTATGGCTTGGCTCTGCACTCGCATTTTTATTTATTGCGATGCTAATTTTACTACGTTTTTTTACCAACCCAATTCAGCGCTTAGCACGCGATGTTAGTAATATTGAAGCCGCTAACTACAGCCTTACCGACACCAAGCTAAGTAACTATTCAACGCAAAAAAGTAACGAAGTGCATAGTTTAGGGCGAAGTATTCAAGCCATGCTAACGCGTATTAATGAGCAGTTTAAAGCGCTTGAACAAGGCGATAAACAACGCAAAGAGTTGCTAACTCATCTATCGCACGACCTACGTACACCACTTGCTTCACTGCAGGGGTTTTTAGAAGTATTAAATCAGTCGGGCGAGCAGCTAAGTAAACAAGAGCAGCAAGAATACTTGCAGGTATCGCTTAATAATTGTGGGCAATTAAAGCTACTCATAGAGCAAATATTTGAGCTTGCTCACTTAGAAAATGGCGAAATAAGTATAAATAAAGAAACCTTTAATTTAGGTGAACTCATTTACGATTGCATGGCAAAATTTAGTTTAGCCGTTGACAAAAAAGGCATTAGTTTGTCGGTAGAACCTGCGATTTGTGATTTTCCTGTGGTTGCCGATATAGCTAAATTAGAGCGCGTGTTAAGTAACTTAATTGATAATGCAATTAGGCATACCCCTCGCGGCGGCAGCATTGCAGTACATGTAAAACGCAGTGACGATAATCAACTATTTGTGCATGTATCAGACACGGGCGTAGGCATAAAAGAAGATGAGCTGAATGCTATTTTTGATCCGCACTACCAAGCAAGTAATTCTAATAAAGAAGGGCGCCAGCAAGGTGGTTTAGGATTGGCTATTTGCAGAGGGTTATTAAAACTGATGGATAGCGAAATTTACGTACAAAGTGAAATTGGTAAAGGCACTATGTTTAGCTTTAACTTGCCACAAAAAAAGGTGCTTTCTTAAAAAGCACCTTATTGAGTTAAATCTATTTAAATATTAATTACTTTTTAATACCCGCTAAATCAAGCATAAATGCATAGTTTAGCGCGGTATCTTCTAAGCGTTTAAAGCGACCCGATGCACCACCGTGCCCTGCTTCCATATCTATTTTAAACAATAACTTATTGTCATCAGTTTTATAGTCACGCAGCTTAGCAACCCATTTTGCAGGCTCAAAGTATTGAACTTGTGAATCGTGCAAGCCAGTCGTTACTAACATATTAGGATATGCTTGCTTAGTTACTTGGTCGTATGGCGAGTACGACAGCATGTAATCGTAATACGCTTTTTCGTTCGGATTACCCCATTCGCCGTATTCATTTGTTGTAAGCGGAATACTCGCATCAAGCATCGTTGTCACTACATCTACAAACGGTACCGCAGCAACCATGCCTTTATAAAGCTCAGGCGCTTGGTTTGCTACTGCGCCCATTAATAAGCCACCAGCACTGCCACCTAACGCAAATATTTCATCTTTTGCGCCATACTTTTGAGAAACCAGTGCTTTAGTTACGTCAACAAAGTCGTTAAATGTATTCTTTTTAGTGAGTAGCTTGCCGTCTTCGTACCAAGGTCGACCTAGCATTTGCGATCCACGTACATGGGCAATTGCAAATACAAAGCCACGGTCTAACAAGCTCAAACGTGAGCTTGAGAACGTTGGATCCATGGTAGCGCCATAAGAACCGTAACCATATTGCAGTAGCGGGTTAGTGCCATCTTTTTTAAACGCATCTTTACGGTAAACTAAGCTTACCGGTACTTTAATGCCATCGCGTGCTGTTACAAAAATACGCTCTGAAGCGTAATTGTCAGCATCAAAATCACCTAATACAACCTGTTGCTTAAGAAGCGTTTTATCGCCAGTCGTTAAATCTACATCGTACGATGAGCTTGGAGTGGTCATGCTTGTGTAGTAAACACGTAGCGTGCTGCTATCTATATCGTTATTGCCATAAGTACCAATTGTATAAGCGCTGTCGTTAAAGCTCAGTGGTAACTCTTTACCCGTTTTTAAATTACGCGCAATCAACTTTGATTGGCCCATTTCACGTTCTTGATAAACTAAGTAGTCATTAAATAAATCAATGCCTTCTAGTTTAATATCATCGCGCGCTGGGATCACACTTTGCCAATTTGCTTTGTCGCTTGCTTTATCAATATCAACTTTCATCAGCTGAAAATTTACAGCATCTAAGTTAGTTACAATGTAGTAAGTATTCCCTAGTTTAGAAATCCCATATTCAAGCCCTGCTTCGCGTTCAATTAAGCGTTTAGGCATTGCTTTGGTATCATCAGCACTTAATACCGATACGCCTGATGCGGCCGTGCTGCTGTGCCAAATATAAATTTCTGACTCATCTTTGCTTTTACTCATACCCATGTAGTAACTGGTATCAGTCTCTTCGTATATTAGCTCGTCATCAGCTTGCGGTGTACCTAATGTATGACGATAAACTTGGTAACCTAGTAGAGTTTGTAAATCTTTTTTAATGTAGTAAACCGTTTTATTATCGTTTGCCCACACAATGCCACCGTTAGTGCCTTCAAGTGTGTCTTCGAGTAATTTACCGGTAGTTAAGTCTTTTATTTTTATGCTATAAATACGACGGCTAACAGTATCTTCGCCATAAGCCATTAAATTGCCATTCGGGCTTACATCTAAGCCACTTACCGCATAATAATCATGACCTTTAGCAAGCTCATTTACATCTAAAATAACTTGCTGATCGGTACCTGCAAAATCGCTGCTGCGTAAGTAAGTAGTGTATTCGTTATCGCCACGTGTTTGCGATGAGTAAAAATAATCACCGTTTTTAACTGGGACTGAATCATCGTCTTTTTGAATACGCCCTTTTAACTCTTCAAACAACTCGCTTTGCAGTGTTTTAGTATGTGCAAGCATTGCATCAGTGTATGTATTTTCAGCTTCTAAATAGTTAATTACCTCTGGTGCTTTACGTTCATCATCACGCAGCCAATAGTAATCATCTATACGTGTGTCACCATGAATAGTCATTTCATGTGGCACTTTTTTAGCAACCGGGGCAACAGCTTGGACTACTTGAACTGTTTTAACTTGTGTATTATTTTTTTGAGTTTCTTCTGGGGCTTGGTTACAGCCACTTAAAATAGCGAGTGATAGTGCAGCGAGTGCGAATGGGGTACGTTTCATCAGTCAAAGTCCTTGTTATATTTTATTTTTTATTAAGTAATTAAATATACCTAAAAATAACCTGTGTTGTGATTTAGTTTGTGAAGCTATGTAAAATAAATCAACGTGATTCCTCTTTTCTTAATAAGCCTACATCAGGTACTCTGTAGATATATAAATCACTTTTAGGCTCAACTGATTAAGGGTAGTAATGAATAGCGAAGTAATTAACATTTTAACTATGGCAAAAGTAATTCAAACGGCCGTTGCTCCCGTATTTTTAATCACAGGTATAGCAGCAACTTTAGGTGTTTTATCTAATCGCTTAGCACGAATTACCGACAGAGCGCGCTTATTGGAGAGAAGATTAAAAGTAAATACAGATGACGATTTTAATAAGTCGCTAGCAACAGAGCTGCGCGCCTTATTAAAAAGATCTCGATGTATACATATTGCTTTCAGCTTAAGCGTATTAAGCGCCTTACTTGTATGTGCTGTGGTTATGTTTTTATTCTTGTCGCACATTCAATCAATTAACTTAAGCGTGACCATTGCTTGTTGTTTTGTAGCAGCGATGGCATTGCTTATATGTGCATTTATTTCGTTATTAGGTGAAGTATTTTTAGCAACCCGCAGCATGCGACGAGGCATGATATTTGCCGATATAGGCATTAATGATTAACTTTTCATTAAATCCGTCGTATTCGCTTGAATAAAAACGACGTTACATACAAGATATTAAATTAGGAATAATACTCAACAGGGGCAAACTATGAAATTTAAAAAAATATTAGCAGGTATAGCATTAGCTACATGTGCACTTAGCGTATCGGCAAATTCTGCATTTAAAGAACCAAGTGACGCGATTGAATACCGCCAAGCAGCGTTTTCAATGATTTCAGTGCAAATTGGTGACATGGGCGCAATGCTAAAAGGTAAAGTACCTTTTGACGCAGAGCAATTTAAAATGCGTGCTAACAACGCTGCTGCACTTTCAAAAATGCCATGGGAAGCGTTTTACGAAGGAACAGATAAAGGCGACACAGCTGCACTTGCTGCTGTTTGGGCCGAAAATGCAACCTTTGTTGAAAAAGCGAATGCTTTTGCAGCAAATGCAGATAAGCTAGCGTTAGCAGCCCAATCGGGCGATAAAGCCGTAATTGGTAAAGCTTTTGGCGCATGGGCTAAAGGCTGTAAAGATTGCCATAAGCAATTTAAAGATTAATTATTGTTGTAGCCAGTTTAACAACAATAAATAAATAGATAATAAAAAGCACTGAGCGTTAATAACGGTCAGTGCTTTTTTTATGCTTTTTATCTACGAGACCTTAGCAGCTCGGCTTTTAAAAGGGCGCTTAAATAACGCACCAATATCGCCTAGAATAATATATAAACACGGTACTAATATAAGCGTTATTAACGTTGCAAACATAACAGCAAAGCCAAGTGCTACTGCCATAGGTATTACAAACTTAGCCTGCAGGCTTGTTTCAAACATAATAGGTAATACACCAGCAAAGGTTGTTATAGACGTTAATAGTATTGCTCTAAAGCGGGCACAACCAGCTTCTATTACTGCATTTTTAACGCTAACACCTTCGCGGCGAACTTGGTTTACATAATCTGTCATTACAAGTGAATCATTTATAACAACACCTGCTGCGGCAATTAAGCCAAATCCCGACATTAAGCTCATATCTAAATCAAACCAGTAATGACCCCAAATAGCCCCGGTTAAACTAAACGGAATAACCGACATTACAATAAGCGGTTGTGAATAGCTTTTAAGCGGCACAGCTAGCAGTATGTATACTAAAATCATTCCGCCAATAAAAAACATTATTTGCTCATTAGCTTGAGCTTGCTGCTCTTCTATTGCGCCACCAAGCTCTGATTTAACACTTGGGAATTCTTCTATTAGCTGTGGCAGTAGATTTTCTTTTACTTGCTTAACCACTTCGCCTGGCTCAATTTGCTCTTCATCAATATTGCCATAAACATACACGGTACGGTAACCACCTTCACGGCGTATATAGCTAATACCTGGCGTTTCTGTTAGCTCTACTACATCACCAAGAAGTACTTCTCGCCCTTGTGGGGTAGTAACAACGGTGTGTTTAAGCGATGAAAATGCCTCACGAGTCAGCTTAGGGTAACGTACCATTACGCGTACTTCTTCGCCGTTTCGGATTACACGCTGTGCTTCGCCACCATAAAAACTAGCACCCACTTGATTTGCAATGCCGGCTAAATCTAAGCCTAAATCGTAAGCAACGGGTTTAAGGCTCATTTGCACTTCTTTGCTTGCAGGGTCGATGGTTGAGCTAATATCAAACAACCCTTTTTGCTGTTGAAGTAATTGAATAAAACGACGACCCGCTTGATTTAAAGTATCTATGTCTGAGCCATACAGTAAATAGCCAAACTCGCCGCCGCCATTACCACCGCCGCCACCAACATCGTCTTGAATAGTTAACGACTTAATACCAGCAATAGTCGGCATAGCCTCACGCCAGCGACGCGAAAGTTCAAATGCATTGTATGGACGTGAATCTTCGTCAACTAATGGAGCTAGTAACTGCGACTCGGTTCTGCCTTGATTAAATACCAATACATCACGAATAATCTTTTGGCCAAACTCACGTTCTGTTTCTTCATCGACTCTAAGTACCATAGCTTCTATTTCACGAATAGCAGCAATGGTTTGTAAGTCAGAAACGTTGTCGTTCATTTCTACTTGAATTTGTGGAAAGTCGTGCGGCACTTTAGGAGTTGGAACTGTACGTACTTTATTAGACGTAATAAGTGCAATACTGATTATAAACATTGCAATAAAAGCAAACAAAACAGTCCAGCGCCAATCAACACACTTAGCAATAAAACGTTTATATGGGCCATTTACGAAACCAAAAAAGCGTGTATTGAAGCGATCGCGCCAACCACCTTTTTTAATCGGCGAAAAGTGCGTATGAGCAATGTGAGCTGGCAGTATCAGCTTTGATTCAATCAAACTAAATACTAAACACAGCATTACTACAACGGCTATACCATAAAAGAAGGCACTTTCTGGCCCGCTCGACATTGTGAATGGTGCAAATACAGCAATTGTTGTTAACACACCAAAGGTTGCTGGGGTCGCGACTCGGTTAGCGCCACGCACAACATTTTCTACACCACCGCCGCTTTTTTCAACTTCGGTGTAGGCAGCTTCCCCTATCACTATGGCATCATCCACCACTATGCCGAGCACCATTATAAAAGCGAATAACGAAATAATATTAATGCTAATGCCAAATAGTGGCATCATCATCATGGCCCCTAAAAAACAAACAGGTAAGCCAATCATTACCCAAAGTGCTAGTTTAAAACGCAAGAATAACGACAACATAATTGCCACCAAAATAGCACCTTGAAACAGGTTAGCTTTCATCATATCAAGGCGAGCATTTAGGTAGTAGGTCATATCCATTAATGGCTCTAATCGAATACCTGGCGGTAGTTGCTTATTTTTTTGATCAATAAACGCTTTAACCGAATCCGCAACGGGAATCATGTTTTGCTCTTGCGTTGCTTTTACCGACATATAAACGGCATTTTCACCGTTAAACTTAAAGTAGCGCTCACCTTCAGTAAATTGATCTTTAATAACTGCAATATCTTGCAGTAAAACTTTAGCGCCATACTCACCAATTTTTACCGGAATTTGTCTAAATTCATCACCTGAGTAAAACTGGTTTTCTACTCGAACAGAAATAACACCTGCATCTGTTTTTAACTGCCCAGCAGAGAAGTTAGCTGAGTAACGACGTACCGCATTCATAACATCACTAAGGGTTAAATTATATTGGCGAAGCGTATCAGGCTCTATTTCAATAGCAATTTCATCAAGCGGTACATCGTTTACAACCAAAGATACGTTAGATAGCTGTAGTAACTCATCCTCTATTTGGTTTGCTATCGGCTTAAGCTCCGTAAGCGGTAAGTCAGCAACCAGTGTCATGCCTATTACATCTTGCCTAAACTCAACCTGACTTATGGTGACCGGTTCCATACCAGCCGGAAAAGTCGCAATACCATCAACACGCAACTTTACTTTATCAAGCACATCGGTAAGTTTGGCATCGGTGTTTATTTCTAGGCTGGCTGTACCGCCATTTCTAAACGCGCGATACACACCTTTTTTAATTTCGGTTATATCTTTAAGCGACTCTTCAACTTTTATAAGAATACTTTCTTCTATTTCCTGAGGAGAGGCACCGGGATAATTAGCCTCAATATTAATGTAGTTAATCTCTACATTAGGAAACATTTGGCGCTGAATCGTAAAGTAGCTTATAGCCCCCATAATCATGATAAACACCATCATTAAATTAGCGGCTACTGAATTATTAGCAAAGTAGGCAATTAGCCCTGTTTGTTTTTGTTGTATTGACTCGCTCATAACTATTACACCCTACAGCTGTTGCGTGTTTGAAGTGCTCGTTTCTGAGCTTTCAGGTTTTGCAGCTACACCTGCAATTTTAACCTGCATTCCTTTTTGCGGGTATTCAGGTAAAGTAATAACGAGTTTGTCATCGGCATTTAAACCACTGCTAATATAAAAATACTCACCCTCTTCTCGAATAACCGTTACTTTGCGAGGCTCTAGTTCTTGATTTTCGTTTACTACCCACACAGTTTGGTTGTTAACCAAAGCTTGCGGTAAACGGTAAATATTATTAAGCATTGCACCTGCAAAATTCACCTGTACGTAGCTGCCAAACTTAATGGCTGGTTGTATGTTTTTAAGACCGTATGGGTCTTCTATACGCACTACTAGACTGCTCATACGCGTAGCGTTATCAACAATCCCTAGGTCGCGGTCAATTACACCTTCACGGGTGAAGCTGTTTAGGCCCTTTTGAATAATCGTCGCGGTAATGCCTTTAATACGCTCTGGTAAAAAAACGCTATCGAACCCTGCTATAGGAATAATCACTTCAGCAGTTTCAATATTATTGAGCTCAGCAACTTGCGAACCCATAGTGACAAATTGACCAACACCTACATTTCGGCTAATAACCAATGCATCGTAAGGGGCTGTTACTTCACAATTATCTAAGTCACGTTGTGCACGTTTTAATGCAGCTTGCGCCGACTTTACAGATGCCTGCGCACTTAACACTTGAGGCTTACGTAAAAATAAGTCGGTACGCGCTTTACTTGGAAAACGCTTTGCTTCATCTGCGGCCACTTGAGCTTGGGCCTGCTCTTCAATCAAGCCTGCTTGTGCACGAGCAATTTCTGCCTCTGCAACAAGTACTGCTGCTTCGTAGTTGTCTTTTTCGATAGTGAATAACGTTTCACCGCGAGCAACGATGCCGCCGGCTACAAAATTAGGATGCCAACTTAACACTTCACCCGACACCTGCGCTGAAAGCTGTGTACTTTCAAGAGGCTTTACTTCACCGTAGCTATTAATAATAACTTGATGATCGTTTGCAGCCACTGGCTCAACTTCCACTGTTGGACGAGTATCAATTACTTCTTTTTTTTCTGGCTCTTGTGCAATGGCATTTATTCCCATAAAGCCAACAACACCAACAATTAGCGCTACAAATGGAAAAACCCATCTAAGTGAATTTGTTTGCATATCCTATTATCCCCAAAATTCTATTAACGTCATAATACCAGAGCCTTATGAAACATTAAGGTGACATTTGTAAGCAACTGTTACAAATGCGTATATTAATAGATAAAATAAAGGAAGTAGCTTAAAAAAACGACTAGTATAATAATAAAAAACAAGCAGTTGGTATGATTTTGAAATGAATAATTAAACCTTGTTCCTTGTCAAATATAAAGCTCCTAATTAAATATAAATAGTGCCTTTTAAATACCTTACAGCATGCCCCGTTAAGGTGACGGTTGTATCACCCACTTCACATAGTAAATACCCGCCTCTGCTTGAAGCCTGATAAGCGCTTAACGTAGTTTTACCCAATTGCTGCGCCCAGTAAGGTGCCAAGCCAGTATGAATAGAGCCTGTTACATAATCTTCGTCGCCACCGCTTGCAGGCCAAAAATAACGAGATATAAAATCATATTCAGCACTTGCAGCAGTGGCCACTACATCAAGTGGATAAAGCGTTTTTAAAAGCTCTGAGCTAGTTTTTAATTCAAGTATTTGATCGGCGTTTTCATAAATAACAAAGTAGGCTTGGCGATTTTTAAGCACTTTACTCGGTTGCATAGACAGGCCATCAAGCAGTTGCTGAGGCACATTTTGCACTTCAACCGGTGCTTGTTTTGGAAAGGTCATTGCAAAGCTGCCATCAGCGTTTTTATTAACGATTAGCTCGCCCACCGCATCAGCAATAAAGCGAATTTGCGATATGTTATGCTCTTCACATAAAACATAGGCAGCCGCAAGTGTGGCGTGACCACAAAAATCGATTTCCATTAACGGCGAAAACCAACGAATAACAAAACTGCCATCGTCTTGCAGGCAGGTAAAAGCAGTTTCAGATACGTTATTCTCAGCGCCAATCTTTAGCATTAAATCGTCACTTAACCACGATTCTAGTGGGATCACTGCTGCATAGTTACCTTTAAATAACTCATTCGTAAACGCATCAATTTGATGAATAGCTAATTGCACTTTAATCCCCTAAACTATTTTATATACACGCTGAAGGTAAAATTTCTTTTGGTACTGTTGTTTTATTTTCGCCAACCGCTTGCATGCCAGTTACCGGTTCGTCAAACCCACATAACCACGCAATCGGGCTTGTAGGGCTTCCCGTTACAACTGCGGGTCTGAATGTTAAAACTGTATTTTGCAAAAGCTGTGAAGCTTTATTACCCAAGCTAATATGAATAGCACCATTATCAACTGTAATACCTGTTACTCGATTGCCAATCAAAAATTTACTTGCAGGCACACCTACTTGTTCATTACTTGCTGGAAAACGCCTGTTTTCAAGATAATAAACCGTAACGTCTTCTCTAATGGCAGCTGCCATTGCAAGTGGGTCAACAAGTTCTGCTCGTTGTATATACTTACTGTATTGAGGTAGCGCAACCGCAGCTAAAATACCAATAATGGACACCACCACCATCAACTCTATTAACGTAAATCCTTTTGTTCTCATAGCACTTCTCCTAGCATAAATAGTGGTTGATAAGCCGCTCTCACAAATAAGCAAATAGACACAACAATGACCAAACCATAAACAATAACGAGCTTACTTATAAAGCTTTTAATATGTGTATTAAGTAACTTTAGCTGCTGCTTTAATAACGCTTTAAATTCTTCTTGGGTTTCTAAACCTAGCAGCTCGCATTGAGCTAAGTGCTGGGTTTGAGGTGTAGAGGCTTTAACACCCTTTTTATGATTACTTGGAAATAATAGCGTGGTAATTAAAGAGTTATGCTCATTAATTAATTGACGAGGAATAAGAAATTTAAATAAACCCGAAAAAGGCTTTAGCTCTGTGAGAGCACTTACATTTTTTAGCTTTAAAATAACGGTAAAAATAACACTCAGCAATAAAACGAGTAAAATAATTGGCACATACCAGTACGTAAAATAATCATCAAATACATGATTTAAAGAAACAGTATGCTTGCTATATATCTCAACAAAAGTAGGCACAACAAAAGACTGATACAACAAAGAGGATAAAACATAAATAACAAATACAATGGTTAAGTAACTAAGCCAGCCCTTGTGCTCAAACTTAAATTCGTTAACTAATTCCGGTAAACATTGATAATACGTAGCTTGCTTTTGCGATGTTGCCTCATCTTGAGATGCAATTTGCGTCACCAGATTATGCGCTAATTTACTATGCGACCCGCTATTGGCATACATATTTAAATGGGGCTGTGTACTCAGCTCATCTTTTTGCTCTGTACTTAGTGTTTTAGAGCTATTAACACGGCAAATATAGCCAAACTGATTCCAATTCATACTTTATCCTTTTATTAGATAAAGTAATTTGCCATAAATTAGGCTAAATAGGAACTTAAGTAGCTTGTTTTTAAGCCATTACAGGCCGCATCCTATAATATTGCATACAACCAAATTGCACAGCATTGGTAAGCAACAGCATAATAAACATAAGTAAGTGCGCCGTGCTTGGAGCCGCTGTTGTAAGCTCAACAACTAAGCCGCAAATACCAGCAATAAACTGCAAGCTAAAATAGCGCGCGCTTAAATTACTTACATTACCCGTACGCAATGTTTTATAAGTTTGCGGCATAACACGTACCGAACTCATCACAAGGCCAACATACGTTAAAGCGCTTAATACCGTTGCAGTATCGAGGCTTGAATTCAAAAGTAGTGAAAAGGGCAGTAACGAAAAACCTAGCATAGTAAACAACTGTACCCGTTCTCGTTTAGCTGCGTTATAACGTACAAAAAAATACAAAATAAGTCCGCTTAACGCACCGGTTACAATAAATGGTAACGCAATATAATAGCGCTCAAAGTAAATATTGTAGGTTATAAAATAAAGGCTTTGTGCTAACCCAAATGTCATCATCAATAGTGATAAACCTGAGACACTACGATTTTTTCGAATTTTGTTTAGTAATGGTAAAAAACTAAAAACCAAAATAAATGAAGACAATATAGGCAAATAATGCGCCAAAGCAACCTCGCTCGTTACATAAATGTTAATTAAACACGGAAATAAAAACATTTAATAAACATTTGTTTTAAAAGGCTTTTACTATGAGCGCGGCATTGTAGAGCCGCGTAAATTTAACTCAACTAAATAAGACATTCTTGTTTTAGGTACTGGCAAGCTAGGTATACAAAAACCGTAGAATTAAGTTCACAGTTTACCGGTTTAATAGAAAGCCTCACCACCAAACTATTAAATAAAAATGATAGTTGTTATCATGCGCAAGTCATTAATTGCTGTATATAAAACTACCTATGAGAAAAACTCTTTTTAAAATTCACAGTTGGATCGCTCTAATAGCTATCATTCCATTGATTGTTATTAGTATTACAGGGAGCGTATTAGTTTTTAAAAGTGAAATAGATGGCTTACTTATGCCAAGCAGCCACTTTGTTGTAAATGCACTGCCAGAGCGCATGCCAATCGACACGTTAATTGCCAAAACAGAGCATGCTTACCCTGAATATGTAGTAGGTAGTTGGGAAATATTTAACAATGATACAGCTGATCGGGTTTACTTAGTCAAGCGCGGCACAGAGCAATGGTATAAGTTTCATTTAAACCAGTATACGGGTGACATTTTGTCTGAACCTGTTGGTACCAGCCATTATTTTACCGATTGGTTTTTAGAACTACATTACACTTTTTTACTGAACGACTTTAAAAACCGGCCAGGGCAAACAGGCACTGTACTAGGCTTCTTTTTTGCTCTGTTTTTATTGGTATTAGGTATTACTGGGCTTATTATTTATCGTAAATTTTGGCAGCGTCTATTTAGTGTGCGCTGGCGTGCAACACTGCAAATTGTACTTAGCGACATTCATAAAATGACGGGGGTTATAGGATCTCCCATCATTATTATTTTAGCTATCACAGGTGGCTACTTTAACTGGGCGGTGTGGTATCACGAAGTTATTGAACACGCAGATGAAGAGCACTTTGTACTAACCAAAAACCTACACAGTAGCGATATTTTGTTTCAACGCATACTTGATGACAGTAAAAAGCAAATCCCCACTTTTAACGGTACGTTTTTAGTTATGCCACTCGAGCCTGACGAAAACATTACCTTATTCGGCGAAGTCGATACCGCCAACCCACTTGCTAGTGAGTATGCCAATACGGTTAGCTATAACAAGCTAACAGGCGAGCACATAGCTAACTGGGATATTCGCGAAGTAGGCGTTGGCTGGCAGGTAATTGATAGTTTTAGAAAACTTCATTTTGGCTACTTTGCAGGGCTAATAAGTAAAATACTGTGGTGCGTAATTGGTTTAAGCCCAGTGTGGCTAGCAGGTACTGGTTTTTACTTATGGTTTACTCGCCGAAAACGTAAAAAAAAATCACAAAAAAATCGCTCAAGTAAACGCAGTACAGCAAGTGCTTGATTAAAAACCCACCACATTGTAATGTAAAATTTAACAATGGAGTGGGTTTATGATGTTTTATAAAATAGCAGTCTGTATTACTTTTTTATATTTAGTTGGATGTAACACAACCAAGGTTCAGCAAGTAGAACAACAAGTAGGACTTGAACAACTATTAAACCATTCTTTGTTTAATAAACTCGACACACCTTCTGAGCACAGTATTTTTGAGTTACCGGATGCTGAAAAAGAAATGTTTTTAGCTTACGCCGAAAACCAAAAGCTATCCCAAATCCGTGATGACCGCATAATTTACAACTACCTCGAAAGCCACTTAGCTAACTTTAAATACCATGGCGATACACTTACTTCAGCTCAAACCTTAAAGCGTTCGCAAGGTAATTGCATTAGTTTAGCCATTTTAACGCAAAGCTACGCACAAGCTCTTGGGTTAGAAACAAGCTTTCAAGAAGTTACAAGTAAGCCCATATACGCAAAAGAAAATAATGTTGTTTATGTCGCTAATCACTTTAGAACAAAAGTATATGCTCCAAAAGTAGAGAAAAAAGATGATAATATAATTGAGTTTTTCAGAGCGGGAACCTTAATTGATTACTTCCCTACCCGTCGCAGTTTTTATTCAAGCAGCGCAGACTATAACGATTTAGTTTCTAAGTTTTACAGTAATTTAGCTGCAACAGCGCTAGCAGACAAACAGCTGGATATTGCTTACTCACTTATTTTACAAGCAAACAAATACACTCCCAATGATCCTGAATTATTTAATATAGCGGGCGTTTTGCATCGTCGGGCTGGTGATTTACAAAGCGCTAAAAACATCTATCAAACAGCACTTAGTAATAACGAAATAAGCATTAATTTAATCAGCAACTATCAGCTTTTAGCTAAAAAGTTAGGCGACAAAGAGCTTGTTAAAGAGCTCACCTCACAATTAGTTAATAAAGAAAAAGACCCATACGAATTACTAGTGATCGCTAAAAACAACTTACAAGCTGGCCATGCTCATCAGGCTAAAGCACACCTTGAGCAAGCTATTACTAAAGCGCCTTACATTGCTGAGTTATACTTGGAACTCGCAAAAGTTCGCTATCAACAAGGTAATATTAAACAAACACAAACCTTACTTGAGAAAGCAATTGAACTAGAACGTGATAATCAAAAACTCGATGTATATCAAGCTAAGTTACTATCCTTGCAGATGGATAAGTAACTTAGCCAATTAATATTTATAACGAATAATAAAAGCTCAGCCAAGCACGCATTTCATCTTCAAAACTGTCGCCTTCTACTCGCGACAGTCCCATATTAAACGTTAAATCGTTTACACCTGCTGGCCCCATTCCAAAACTAAAGTCTCCTTGGTATTTTAAGCCGTAGCTTTGTGCGTATACGGTGTCGTCGAGTTGATGTTGCTTATAATAAAGCCACGGCATGCCTTCTTTAAAGCTAAAGCCGCCACCGTAGCCTTGATAGCGCTTTGCAGTTGCACTGTAAAAAGGCAGCTCAGATGAAAGTACATATTCACTATTTTGCTGCTGATTAATAAGATTTGAGCTAAAGCCACCTAATGCAAGGCTCCTGTCGTCACGTTGCTTTTGAGAAAAGTTTGCATAAAGAGGAATACCAAACGCTTTACCAAAAAGTTTGGCGGCTAAATCGTAACCTTGCCAATTATTATTCTTGGTACTGCCATCGTACCAACTCGCATAAATACTTTGGCCTATTGCAAAGTCTTGACGATCATATTGCCAATTTTGAGCAACGCCTAAACGCGTCCAATTTTTATGGCTTTGCTTATAATCAGTGTAATTGTAGGCAAGCTCTGGCGTTAAACTTAACTGCCCAAATTTAACTGGGTAACTTATTGCGGCAAAACCACCACGGGCATCCATGTCTGCACTTAGACTTTGCTGAGACTGGCGCGATGTATCTAAATTGTAGTCAAACAGTGCAAGTTTCAGTTTTACATCAAGCGCATTATATTTTGCCTGCACATAACCACCGTGCAATGCCCCATCGTGTAAATCAGTGCTATAACCCGCTTGTAAGTCGAGCTGCTTTAATAAGTCGCTACTTTTAATGCTTAAATCTAACAAACTGGTAGAAGCCGAATAATACTGAGAGCCAATCGCGAAAGTAGCGTGCTGGTCGAGCACGTTGTAATTTGTTTGCTCTGTAGTTTCGTGCTTATATATTTTAGCTTTTGGAAGTGTATGTTCGTTTACTATTAGCAGCGGTGCTTTTTTGTTAGCTGCAAACTCAGTAACTACAGTGCTTTTTATAGCTTTTGGCAGTGTTTTTACATTTGGCCCATCTGCAGTTATCGAAAAATAGAGTAACGAGCCATCAGCCATTTCAATTGGGTGGGCAACGGCCTCTTGCCCTTGGGTTAACTTGGTGAGTGTTTTACTCTCTATGTTGTAGTTATAAATATCGGTGGCGCTATTTAAACCTGCAACAAAGTAAAGTGACTCGCCATTATGACTAAAGCTTGGCTGACTTAAATATTGATACCCGTTTGGCATAGGTACTGATAGCTGTTGTTCGCCGTTTATGCCTTGTATATACAATTGCCAATTTTCATTTAATGATGTTGATAAATAAGCTAATTTAGTTTCGTCAGGACTGAGTATTGGGTAATCGTAAGTTGTCTCAAGGCTTTTTGTAAATAATGGTGTGATGGTTTGCGTATTTAGATCAACCTTTACTAATTCAGAGTAGCCATCCCTTATTTGCTCGCCATACAAGGTTTCGCCGTTACTGGTTACGTTAAAACGACGTATACCAGCAAGTTCGGTAAGTTGTGTAATATTTCCAGTGTCAGTGTTATAGCTAAATATGTCAGACACTTTGTTATAAATACCCGACTCTTCATTGCTGTACGCATTGAAATACAACGTTGTGCTATTTACCCATTGAGGATTTGCAATACCGGCTCGGTTAATTTGATTAAGCACTTGTTTTTGTTCGCGCTTAAATACACTTGGCGCTGTATCGGGAATGTCTTGTGCATCGTTTTCGAGTAGCTCTTTTTGCGCTTTAGTAAACTCTTCTTGCGCTTTAATGTTGTCATCAGTGCTATAAATTATAAGCTTGGTATTACTCTCTTTATCTCGCTCAACAATCGCAATTTTACTACCATCTTTTGAAAGTACTGGGTTACTTGCATATAAGTTAAGCTCAAGCCAAAGTTCACTATTAAGTAACGGCTCCCCTTGCTCTATTTGCATTGCTTTATAGGTATATTCAGCTATAAATCGGCGATATAGCTTGGCTGCACTTTGCCCAAACACACCGCTAAATGCCTCATCAAAATTCCGCGTTTTTACGCCTTGCATTCGCGTCCAAACACTATCGAGTGTTTGTTCTGAATAGTTTTTCTCTAACCAATTTAAAAAGCGACTACCCATTAAATACGCCATTGAGCCGCCCATAAAGCCCTGCTCGCCATTTAACTGCCCATAGGTTGGCAGTGCGCCCTGTTGAGCAAATTCTCGCAGTATTGACTCTGAGTAGTTATCAAACAAACGTCCACGACCCGTCATTTTAGACTCAATCAATGTGGCATAACCTTCGGCTACCCAGCGCGGCGTATCACTGTAGGTTAAGTCGTATAAATCCCATATACCACGTACTTTCTGCTGCCAGTCATTGCGTGTAGGCTGTGCTAAGTGCACTAAGTGAATATATTCATGCAACACAAGCAACTGCTGCCAGCCAGAGCTGTTTGATATAACTGTGTCGGATTGTGGTGGGGTTGTAAAAAGTGCCATTACAGGGTTACTTGAGGTAGGTAGCGCAAAGCCGTTTGCTGCATTTAGGGGATCAAACACCACTACATCAACTGTTTTATCAAGTGCTCTGTTTTGCTGCTCAAGCACTTTGGTGCGTACTATTTCAAGCTCTGTTGCAGTTGATTTAGCAAAATCAGCATGCTCAACACTGTAGTGAATGTTGAAATGTTCAGTATGAATAGTTTGCCAATCGGCTGCAAAGCTTGGTGCTGCTAGTAATAAAGCTGATGCGATAAGTGTTTTTTTCATGAGCGTCCCTAAAAGAATTCCTTAATACCATCTAGGGTATTATTAAATGTCTTTCATGGGCAGTAAGAAAGTGTAATAAAGCATGTGCAAATGTGTATTTACACATGTTTTATTAGGGGAGTTTACATCCAGCTGCGAGTATCTGACTCAATCTGCTTAATTGTAAAATCAATAATAAAGTCAGCATCTTGCTGCTTTATGTAGGGCATAAATGCAAACCCTGAAGCAAGTTGTATATACAGGCTTTTTAAGCCTGATTGTCTCATTAAGTACGTGCTTATACTGCGTGCACTTTGCGCTTTATAAAGCTCAAAAACACGGTAATGAACGCCAATCATACCTTTGCGTACAACCATGTAAAATCGGCCATTATCCTCATGCATGTAATAACCATAACGCTGATACGACAAAGTTACCAAGCCAGAAAACACCACCAAAACACCAAGGCTTATAAAAGTATTAATATCAGCAATAAAACAAAAGCAAAACACTAATGCACTGGGTAACAGTGAATAAAAGCCTAAATTTTTATACAAAAGCGCTCGCTCTGCGCGCTTAAAAGCGAGTTTTTTACTATTAAACCACGGGTAAATCCACTGGCATACACTATCAACTTGTTCGCTATTTAATACAGGTAATACTAAGGTTTGTTTATTTTTTTTAGCCGCAACACCGGCTGCTATCCCGCCGCTACTTGCTTGCAAGCACTCAACGGTAAATCGCTTTAGTAATCGCCCCATTAGGTTTTGCTTAATAACAATAGATTGCACTTTATCCATGCTCATAGAAAGCTGATGGCGCTCTAACAAGCCAGCAATACGTTTAAATTTTTGACCTTTAAAATAAAGCTCAAAGTTATAAAAACGAATAAGCGACATAGTCACCGATAGCATTACAGCCACCAAAACTAACAAAACAATTAAGGTGATCATCGCAAAGGTAGCAGCACTTGCCAGCATACCAAGCTCTTGTTGGTAAAAGCCTTCTACTTTCGCAATAATTTGCTTCTCTAAAAAATCGATAATCAAGTTTATAAAAGGGGCAAAAGCAGCGATTGCTAAAATGGCCATATTCGACATTAAACCAAATTTGGCTATTTCTTTATTGCTAATGCTTAGGCTGTTTTCGATAGTGTCTGTTTCGCTTTGTTCAGTATTTGGTGCTTCTTGCTGTTGCTGCGCTTTAAAATCAAATATTTGTTTACGCATTTGCTGTGCGTAATCTTTAGTGACGCCAGGTAAGACAACTTCTTGTGACACACTGCCAGCAGCATCAAAAATACAATTAACTAAGTTTACAGGGGTAAAATAAAATGGTTCGGCAATATTAACGTTTTGCACACGGCCAAATTTAAGCGTAAGTCGCTCTTTTTTAAATACACCTTTGTTAAGCAATATTTCGTTGTCGCTACTAATACAAAACTTAAAATTTAAATAATATAAAAATGAGTAAATAAGCAACGAAATTAGCGCAATCCCACCTGCAACCTGCGCCCAAAGCAACTTATTTTCTACTTGAGTAACAAACACGACAAGCATAGGCAGTAAGTTTAAAAGGCCATCTTTTACAAAGCGCACACTAAAGTGCACAACAAAGTATAAAAGCGCCCAGGGCGATACTTTTTGCCAGTAAATAGGGCTCGCTTTATCTTCGATAGTTGCATTACTCATCGACTAAAGCTGCCTGAGTAGTTGCGTCGTCTTGGCGGTAGTTTTGTACAAATTGGCGCATATTTTTACAATCATCATGGGTTAGCCCACTAATTTGTAAATCGGCACTTACACCGCCAGCGCTAAATAATTTAATACTCGCAAGGCTAAGCTTTCGCTCTATTGGCCCTTGGTGTATTTCCATATGCTGTACACGCGCTAAAGGTAATACCGTCACTTGTTGCCAAATAACGCCTTTTTTAAAAGCAATGTCATGATTTCGCACTGCAAAACCTCGTAACCTCACACTTATCATGTTGTACGCCATAGATACGGCCACCAAAATAGGCATACCAATTAGCAAATACGTTTGTGCATTATTAGCAAAGGCTTCATTAAAATAACAAACAGCAATAAGCGCTCCAATTAGCGGTATATAAAACAGAAGCGAGCTAAGCTGTGTATGTAATAAGGCTTTATCAGCCAATGGCTTAAAGCTAATATCACTATGCTTTGGTAAATCCATTATTTGTTGATTGTTAAACACTATTTGTCCCTATTCCTGCTTTTAATTATGACTAGCTTACCAACTAATGGTGGTTATTAAGGTGTGGCTTTGTTTTGGCTCAAGCGTTACTTTATCTGTCAGTACATTAGCAGCCTCTAAGCAGAGCATTGTTTTATATTCATCATCAGCAAAGTTAGATAAGCGTTTTGATTTTTCTATCCATGGGTTCCACAGTACACACGAACTTGAGTTTTCGCGGCTCACATTAATAACACCTTCTGGCGTATTAATGGTTTGCACTGTACTTGCTTGTGTATAAACCATATCGGTTTCGCGATTAAAGCTTACAACATCATTTTGTACAAATGGCCCTTCACTAAACTCAATATATTGCGCGCCTTGCAAACCATCTACATGGGTATTTGTAATGTCTGATGTAGGAAAATAGGTATGTAGCGCTTGAGTAAAGCTAAATGGCGCACTCCCTAAGTTAGCGGTCGTTAAGCGAACCTGTAATTTATCGCTTAATACAAACTCAACTTTTAATGCTGACTGATGTGGCCAATACGTCGTATTAACAAGCTTCATGGGTAGCTTTAAACTAACTGTAATTTGCTCATCAGATTCGTGTACTTCATCAGCTTGCCACACACTTGTGCGCGCAAAACCATGGGCAGGCCAGCCATCATTAGCGTGTGTACCAAACCACGGCCAACAAATAGGAATACCACCTCGAATACTTGCCCCTTCTTGATAAGTTTCGTCTTGTGATACCCATATAAGTGGCTTGTTATTTTTAGGGATAAACTCGGTAATTTGCCCACCTTGCAAAAATATTTTTGCATCGCACTTTGAGCTAGCTATTTTAATAAACTCAAGACCGGTTTCGCTTTGCTCAATGCTAACTGATGGCGATAATTTCATACCTTCCCCTATAATACTGATACTAAAGATTTTTAATATTTGTGCAGAAACAATAATGCATGCTTAAAGTATACGCTATTGATATTAAATATTGATTGCTGAATTTGTTCATTGCCGATTAATACATATACAGTAAACTCACAAACAATTACTTTGTACTAACAGCTGTAAATGAATAATACTAAAGTCTATACAATAAGACTTGCCAATTATTCACAACATACGTACTGTGCGCAACTTAATGCACACAAGATGCTAAGAAAATTTACTATAATTTAAACAATATAATTTTACATTAGTTACTGCTCTAACTATTAAAAACCAACAAAAGCGGCCTAATGTGCAATATATTGTTTGAATTCAATTTATTTGATGTGTAACATTTCGCGATTACGGCAAACTACCGCCCCATCGATGAGATAAGCAAATGCAAAAATATGACGAGTTATTGGTTTCTTTACGTAAAGTGATCCGCGCGATTGACTTACATTCTAAGCAGCTAAATAAAACTTCGGGTTTAACTGGCCCACAATTGCTTATAATGCAAGAAGTTAAAAAAACCGATGGAATAACGGCGAGCCGTATTGCTCAAAACGTAAATTTAAGCCCAGCAACGGTCACCAATATTCTCGACAGAATAGAAAGCAGAAACTTAGTAACACGCGTACGCAGTCAAATGGATAAACGCAGAGTGAGCTTATACCTCACCGAGAAAGGAAAAGAGTTACTTGATAAAGCACCTCAGCCACTGCAAGAACACTTTATTGAAAAGTTTTCTGCGCTTGCTGAGTGGGAACAGAGCCTTTTACTCTCATCAATGCAGCGTGTAGCCGCGATGATGGATGCAGATAAATTAGATGCATCGCCCCTTCTAGAAGTTGGTGCACTTACTCAAGCTCCTAAAGAATAAACAATAAAAAAAATACATAGTTTTGTACTTACTCTAAACGTAAGGCGTTTTTTGACGTCTTGAATTTTTTATTTTTTAATCACAAGCAGAGCGGCTATTATGACTAAACTCTCAAAATTAACACTAGCACTAGTCCTAGGTGGTGTTACAAGCACTTCTTATGCGTCTGATGATCTAGACACACTACAAAGCCAACTTAAACAGCTAAAGCAACAAATGCAATTGCTTGAAAATAAGTTAGCTGATGAAAAAACAAAACAACAGCAAATTAATAAGCAGCACGAACAACAAGTTGCAAACATCAGTAAAAAATCTGATCAAAAAGTAGTTGAAGTTGCCGCAGCTGAACCTGAGAAAAAAGATGAAGGCATTAAAGTTGGTGGAGCAATACGCTTTAATTACAGCACCAACACATACGATGAAGATACCCAAGATCGCGGTGGCGATTTTGATTTTGATATTTTCCGTATAAATGTATCTGGTGAAATTAACGATATTTCACTTAACGGCGAAATACGTTTTTACGATTACATGACCGTTGTTAAGTATGCTTACTTAGGTTACGAGTTTGCAGATGGCTGGGAAGGACAAGCAGGTATTGCACCCGTGCCTTTTGGTAATGGCCCATACAACTCACACAGCTACTTTTTCAGTACTAATTATTACGTAGGTCTAGAAGACGACTTTGATTTAGGTGTAGTAGTAAAACGTAAACTTAAAGATAACTGGAAACTAGACCTAGGCTTTTTCAAGAATGATGAGCTAGGTGGTATAGACGGTGGCTCTTCAGATATTAACCATCGTTACTCTTACGACATTATTGGTAGTCGTTCAGCAGAGGAAGGTACATACGATGCACCAGGCTCTCGCATAGGTGAATACAATACGTTTGCCGGGCGTGCGACGTATCAAATTGAACACAGCAAAAATATAACTACCGATGTGGGTGTATCACTATTAAGTGGTGGCTTACATGACGGTAACGATCGTGCAGGTAACTACGGCGCATGGGCATTTCATGTTGATAGCACAATTAACAACTGGAATATCCAATTTCAACACGGTGAATACGACTACGATCTAGACGACAGCAGCGACCGCTTTGTTGTTGGTGCGTATGCGTATTATGACACTGTATCTAGCGAAGCAACTATGACTAACTTTAACGTTGCTTATAATTACTCGCTTGATTGGGGCCCAGTTACCGACATTCAATTTTACAACGATTACGGCATTATTTATGACAAGTCTGACGATAGCGCAGATACATGGATGAACGTAACGGGTATGAGTGTTGCTGCAGGTGGTTTCTTTAGTTACTTCGACTTTATTCAAGCACGTAACCAGCCATTTATTGGCGGAACAATTATTGGTGATGGCGATACAGAACGTCGCTTCAACATAAATATTGGTTACTACTTCTAAACTGTTAACCGCATTTATTTTTAAAAGGGCAAACTTAGTTTGCCCTTTTTTATTGATTTTAAGCTTCGAATTAATAGCTATTTAGCCTACAATTAGAGATACCATAACACGCCTAAAAAGAGCCTAAGTGAATATAAAAGCAGTGTTTATTTGTTATAAAAACTTATGGTTTAAAGCGCTTGGCTTAATACTTGTAGCCTTGGGTATTATTGGCATTGTGTTACCGGTCATGCCTACCACTATATTTTTTATTTTAGCGCTCACCTGCTTTACTCGCTCATCACCCGCGCTTGAACAATGGCTGTTAAACCACCCTCGTTACGGTGTAACTTTGCAGCAATGGCAAGCCCATAAAGTAGTGCCTGTTAAAGCCAAATGCTACGCCGCCATTGGCATGTTAATTGGATTTATATTTTTACTGTATTCAGCCGCCCCTATTTGGGTTATTTATCTCGTTGCAGTAATAGAAGTATCGGTAATGATTTACCTTATTTTAAGACCCTCCAGCCCCCCTAAGCATTAAATATTCATTTTTTACCTGCATACCACCTTTGTTTTAAAGTTTTTATGTAAAGATAAGTAAGTAAATTTGTAATAGCTAATGCAAATCATTATCATGTTGTAAATTTAATTTATTTACTGTTTTTATGTCGTTTATTGATAAGCGGGCTTTGTATAGTACAAGCCGAGCTCTACATATTTATATTTCTACAGCTTTGTTTTTTTTGCTTATTTTATTTTGCGTTAGCGGCATTGTGCTCAACCATATTGATTGGCTTAAAAACGATAAAAATAACGGCCAAGTAACCGCGGTAATTCCAGCAGAGCTAGTTACCAAAGCGAATGAGCAGTTAAATACGTTGCCAACGCTTTACCCAGAAATAGAAGCTTACTTAGCCGAGCAATATGCACTTACAAAAGTAAAAAGCATTGAGTGGGAAAAAGAAGACGCGCTCGTCATGCTCGACTACCCACTGCCTGCAGGGTTTGCCTACGCAGAGCTTGATTTTACAACTGGCGAGCTAAATCTTGATTACCAAACAGGTGGTTTTTTAAGCCTCATTGGCGACTTACATAAAGGCCGCCACAGCGGTGAAGTATGGAGTTGGGTAATTGATATATCTGCCGTACTAATGATTTTATTTGCCATCACCGGCATGATTATTTTGTTTCAAAATAGAAAAAAACGCTTAGCAGGAATATGGATAACCTTACTAGGAGTCGCAACTCCACTGGTTATTTATTTATGTTGGGTTCCACAAATAAAAGGAGTGTCTTAATGGTTAAATTTAAATTATTTATAAGCGCCGCATTACTGCTAGTAGCTGCGTTTTTTCAAACAACAGCGCATGCACAAACACCACAGCTAGAGGTTGAATTAACGCTTCCCGACTTAGAAGTACAACCGTATCACCGTCCATACGTTGCAGTTTGGCTTGAAACACCAGAGCGCAAACACGTTACAACGCTTGCACTTTGGGTACAAAAAGCAGAATGGTTTAAAGACTTACGCCAATGGTGGCGTAAAGCCGGTAAAAGCGATGCCAACTTTGACGGCATTAGCGGCGCAACAAAACGCGCGGGTACTTACACTATAAATTGGCAAGGTAACGATTTAGACGGTAACCCAGTAAAACCAGGTAAATACTTACTAAATATTGAAGTTGTACGCGAAGAAGGCGGTAGAGATTACGCCCGTGTTGAGCTTGATTTAACAAAGTCGGGAAAAATTACAATTGATGGTAAAAACGAGTTTTCACAAAGTTTCGTCACTGTAAGCACTAAGTAGCACCTATTTATTACTAGAATTTAAGCAAAGGAAAAATAATGAAAATTAATTTATTAAAAACTGCATTAATCGGCGCATTGAGCTTATCTGCTTTAGTGTCAACTTCAGCAAGTGCACACGGACGTTGGTTACTACCTTCGCATACATCTTTATCAGGCGATAAAGCGCATTACGTAATGATTGACGCGAGTATCTCTAACGAAATTTTTGCACCAGACAAAGCCTTTAAACCTAAAGAAAAAGGCGCAGAGTACGACGATACGCTATTAATGGCACTTGCTCCTAATGGTGAGCCAGTATCTGAAACGATCCGTGCTTATTACTTAAAACGTAAAAGCTCAGCTGCGGTAAGCTTAACAGAGCAAGGCACTTACCACATTGCAATGACCCAAAAGCCAATGTACATGACCTTTTATAAAAATGAAGAAGGTAAGCGTAAGCGTGTGTTTGGTAAAAAAACAGACGCTAAGTTACCTAGTAACGCTAAAGATGTAACTACAACAAAGGTTGTTTCAACAGTAGATACATTTGTAAGCCGAAATGGCACCACAAAGCCATCACAGTTAGGTTTAGGCTTAGAGCTTAGTGGCCCAACGCATCCAAACGATTTATTTGTAGGTGAACAAGCACGTTTTCAATTACTACAAGATGGTAAATCTGCTGGTGAAGGCATTGAAGTAAGCATTTTAAAAGGCGACACACGCTACCGTAACAACCGTGGCGAAGTAAAAGTAACGACCGATAAAGAAGGTATGTTTACAATTACATGGAAAGAACCAGGCCTATACCTAATCGAAACCTCTAACAAAGTTACAGTAAATGAAGAAGGCGTAGATGCAGGACGTTATGCATTATTTACAACGCTTGAAGTTGCCCCTGAATAATTTAAATCACTAAATTTAAAAAATTGAAAGGCCAAGCATTTGCTTGGCCTTTTTACGTCTTACTAACTTTTATCTAAAATTCCCTTGAATTCGCAACCATTCGACACAAGATTGCAACTACAACGATCCAAACGCCTATATCGCGCGTAAACAGTGACCTTATATGTTAACAACTTAGAATATCTTAGATAGTTTTTATCTTTGCACTAGGGTAGTCGCTTCTATATGATGCGCTCCTTTTCGACTAGCAGCTCTTGGGGAACAATTAATGACTTTTAAGCGTTTATCTGCAAATAAACTAGCACTTAGCTTGGCCGTTACCACTGCACTTAGCACACCTTACTCTACGGCCGTTGCCGCAGAGCAAGATAATCAAGCAGAAAAGAATATCGAAGTAATTTCGGTTACCGGTACTCGCAGAAGCTTACGCAGTATTGCCGAAAGTACGGTACCCGTAGACATTATTACCAGCGGTGATATGCAAAGTACGGGTCAGCTAGAAATAAGCCAAATACTAGCAAACCAAGTACCTAGCTTTAACTACCCAAGTGCCACTATGGGTGATGGTACTGACCATGCAAAACCAGCTGTTTTACGTGGATTAGCACCCGATCACACATTAGTACTTATAAACGGTAAGCGCCGCCATGCCGGTGCGCTATTAAACTTAGCAGGTGTTGTTGGCCGAGGCTCTACAGCTGTTGATTTGAACATGATCCCAACCTCTGCAATTAAGCGTGTTGAAGTACTACGTGACGGCGCAGCCGCACAGTACGGTTCTGATGCAATTGCTGGGGTAATTAACATTGTACTTAAAGATGCCTCAGAAGGCGGTAGCGTAAGCGTAACGTACGGTAAATACAATACTCAAATGGCTGGTGTATCTCAGCTAGAAAGCACCTATGCAGATGCAAACGGCGACTTAGCCTTTAATACCGGTGGCGACAGAGAAGTAAACGATGGTGCAACACGCACTGTTAGCGCAAACTCTGGTTTTGCGTTATCTGATAACGGTTTTGTAAACGTATCTATTGAGTACCGTGATAACGACTCAACTCAACGCTCAGGCTTTGACCCACGCGAACAATACAGCCGCCTTGATGATGGCAGCCTAGACCCACGTGAATTTACTATCGATCGTTACAACCACCGCTTTGGTAAAGCAGACCTTGAAGATTACGCGTTGTTTTACAACATGGGTTACGATTTAGATAACGGCTTAAACCTTTATTCATTTGGTAGCTACTCAAAGCGTGAAGGTAATTCAGGTGGTTTTTATCGCCGAGCAAAAGACAGCCGTAACGTTTTAGAAGTGTACCCAGATGGCTTTTTGCCGCAAATTGAAACAGACGTACAAGACTACTCATTTGCACTGGGCTTACAAGGCGAAACTAACGACTGGACATGGGATGTAAGTACCAACTACGGCCGCAACGACTTTGGTTTCGGTGTTGTAAATAGTATTAACACATCACTAGGTGCCGACAGCCCAACCGAATTTGACAACGGTGCATTGGTTTACGATCAGTTTTTAGTAAACGCAACAGCCAATACCACTCTCGATTTAGGCTTACCTGATGACGTATTTTTTACCGTAGGTACTGAATACCGCCACGAAAGCTACAAAATAGAAGAAGGCGAAGAAGCGTCTTACATCACCGCACTTGATAGCGATGGTAACCCAATTGCAGCCGGTGGCGCGCAAGTACTTGCTGGTTTTGGACCAGAAAGTGCGACTGACGAAAGCCGTCATAACATCGCTTTATTTGTTGAGTTTGATACTTACTTAACAGAAAAATGGAATGTAGTTTTAGCAGGTCGTTATGAAGATTACAGCGACTTTGGTGACACATTTACTTCTAAGCTTGCTTCGCGTTACAGCATTACTGAAAACCTATCGCTGCGCGGTGCAATTAGCACAGGTTTCCGTGCGCCATCTTTAGCGCAAAGCTCGTACCGCCAAATATCAACCGTACTTGAAAACAACCAACCATTTGAAGTTGGTCTATTCCCAACCGATTCTGCAGCAGCGCAAGCGCTAGGTGCACAGCCGTTAGATGCTGAAGAGTCAGTAAACGTTACTGCGGGCTTTATTTACACTCAAGGCAGCTTTAGCTTAACTGTTGATGCGTACCGTATTGATATTGATGACCGTATTGTATTGTCTGAAAACTTAGAAGGCGATGCAGTTGTTGAAATACTACAAAATGCCGGTGAGCTAAATACCGAAAGCGTACGTTACTTTACCAACGCTATCGACTCACGCACGCAAGGTGTAGATATAGTTGCCACTTATAACCTAGATTTAGGCAACTTAGGTGATTTACGCCTAAACGTAGCAGCTAACTTTAACGATACCGAAGTAACACACGTAAACGACAACCCAGCGCAGCTTAACTCAC
Organism: Pseudoalteromonas sp. C8; assembly: GCF_011378685.1. Taxonomy (NCBI): domain Bacteria; kingdom Pseudomonadati; phylum Pseudomonadota; class Gammaproteobacteria; order Alteromonadales; family Pseudoalteromonadaceae; genus Pseudoalteromonas; species Pseudoalteromonas sp. C8. The sequence goes on along the minus strand of NZ_WTKT01000016.1, from coordinate 21,808 downwards.
TAGGTGACGACTACGTAGTGTTTGCACGTCGTGAAGTAGGTCGCTTTGAAGAAGGCACGCCAGATAGCAAATGGAACCTATCAGCAGTGTGGAACTTTAACGAATGGCAAACAACGCTTCGTGCCACACGTTATGGTGAAGTCGCTGATATATCAACTACAGCTGATCGCGATGAATACCTAGACCCTAAATGGATCACCGACCTAGAAGTGGCATACCGTCCAGACGAATATTGGAAATTTGCCGTTGGTGCAAACAACTTGTTCGATCAGTACCCACAAGCCACCGTGGATAACATTGGTTACTCTGACTTTGGCCAAATATTCCCGTACACACCGTATGCGCCTTACGGATTAGACGGACGTTTCTTATACGGTAATATTACTTACAGCTTTTAATTAGTTTACTAGGGCGTGTTGATCTTTGGTGGGTGAATTTGCAGCAGTATGTTTGGTTTTTAGGCAAGGCAGAGCCTATGTAGTGTGGTTATTCCCCATAAATAGGCGATAACGCAGCATAAATACCAAACATGCGCTGCCCTTTGGGTTCTTTCTAGGGACGATTAACTCTTTGTTGCTCGGTTTTTACTTAGCCCACTAGGTTACAAACCTCGCGCCGCGATTTAATCGCCCCTAGATTGAACAAATTTCAATCCACAAAGATCAACACGACCTAATAAAAGCAGAGCAATTATAAAAGGATGCATCGCGCATCCTTTTATATTAATAATTAGTTATTTTAACCACTTATTAGTATTTCAACTTTCATAAAAAACCACCACCCTATATAAAACAACAGCTTACATTTCGGCCTCATTTTTGCTCTATATTGTTTATATAAATACAAACAATAAATACCAAAGGACTAAACATGAGCTCATCAACACAATTAAGCATTGCAAAACCACTTTCACTTATTGGCGGAATTTTATTATTAAGTGGCTGTGTATTTCATATATCGCCAAGCGTTGCCTCAGTAAAGCAAACTCAACAGCTATCACTGCCAAGCAATAATCTTGAATATTTAAATGTGTTAAGCGGCGCAGGTAGCCTTGAAATAAAAGGCTCAAAAACGGCCACCAGCATTAGTGTTGATGCCACTATTTACACAGCCGACATTGAAGACGAGTACGAACTAACGCTCGAGCAAGACGGTAAACAGGCAAAGCTTGTTGCCCAAAATAAAAGCCGTAATGGTATTAGCTTTTACAGTGGCCAATCTCCAAGTATTAATTTAGTGGTTACTGTGCCAAGTAATCTAAATTTAGATATTGATGATGGCTCTGGCGACATTTTAATAAATGCTATGCAAAGCAATATTGATGTAAAAGACGGCTCAGGAAATTTAACAATAAGCGGGGCTAAAAACCTAACTGTTGACGATGGCTCAGGTGAAGTAACCCTTGAAAACATCGCAGGTAATTTAGAATTAACCGACGGCTCTGGCAGTATTCATATAAACAACGTAAGCGGCAATGCAACTATTGACGATGGTTCTGGCGAAATGCACGTGAGCAACATAACCGGTTCGCTAAACGTTGAAGATGGATCGGGTGATTTAGTGATAAGCCATATAAGCGGTGCAGTTAATGTTGATGATAACTCTGGCGACATGATCATTGAGCATATTGGCTCAAGCGTAACAATTGAAGACGGTTCGGGTGATATTCGCGTTAACCATGCAAAGGGGCTGACTATTACTGAGTCGGGCTCGGGCGATGTAAGTATCGATAATATTAGCGGTTCAGTAAAAGTAGCTGACTAGGGCGTGTTGATCTTTGTGGATAGAAATTTGTTCAATCTAGGGGCGATTAAATCGCGGCGCGAGGTTTGTAACCTAGTGGGCTCGGTAACTACTCCTGTGTTACCCTAATGGCTTACATCCATGTAAGAATAAGTAAAAACCGAGCAACAAAGAGTTAATCGTCCCTAGAAAGAACCCAAAGGGCAGCGCATGTTTGGTATTTATGCTGCGTTATCGCCTATTCATGGGGAATAACCACACTACTTAGGCTCCGCCTTGTCTAAAAACCAAACATACTGCTGCAAATTCACTCACCAATGATCAACACGCCCTAACAGTATGAGCTAAAAATAACGTATTTTCAGCCACATGAATTATTGTATTTTATAAGAACCTAAGTCATTCTATTTATGCTCAAATACCTTGAGCATAAATAGAATGACTTAGGATAAACGCGTGTTAGAAATTGCTTTAATTTATTTAGCAGCAGCCATAGTAGCTGTCCCTATTGCAAAACGAGTCGGACTTGGCTCTGTGTTAGGTTATTTAATTGCCGGCATACTCATTGGCCCTTATGCGCTGGGTGTTGTGGGCGATCAAACCGATGTAATGCACTTCGCTGAATTTGGCGTAGTAATGATGCTGTTTTTAGTGGGCCTTGAACTACAACCTTCGCGTTTATGGACATTACGCCACTCTATTTTAGGGCTTGGCGGCTTACAGGTTGTGTTATCGGCAGCGGCTATATTTGCATTTTGTTATTGGTTTTTTGCCATGCATTGGCAAACCGCACTCGCCATTGGTTTAATGCTCGCGCTCTCCTCTACCGCTATTGTGCTGCAAAGCCTTGAAGAAAAAGGCTGGCTAAAGCAAGAAGCCGGACAAAACGCATTTTCGGTATTGCTGTTTCAAGACATCGCAATTATCCCTATTTTAGCCCTATTGCCATTGCTCGCATTTGCCCCGCAAACTAGCACAAAAGAAATCAGCGATTCGATTATTGCAGGCTGGCCTGTATGGCAACAAGTATGTGTTTCGGTTGCGGTTATTGCCGCTATTATTGCCGGCGGTAAATATGTATCGGCGCCGTTATTTAGATACATTGCCCAAACGCACATGCGTGAAATATTTACTATTTTTGCACTCTTTTTAGTAGTCGCTATTGCACTGGTTATGCAAAGTATTGGTTTATCGCCTGCCTTGGGAACTTTTTTAGCCGGCGTTGTACTTGCCGAGAGCGAATTTAGACACGAATTAGAAGCCGATATAGAACCCTTTAAAGGCTTACTGTTAGGATTGTTTTTTATAACTGTTGGCGCATCAATTAACTTTGAACTGCTATTTAACGAGTTTAGTACCGTTATAGGCTTAGTGGTTTTACTCATTGTAGTTAAAGCCTGCATTTTATTTGCCCTTGCCGTTACCTTTAAAATTAACAGTAAACAGCAGTTATTATTTGCCCTAGCCCTTGCCCAAGGGGGTGAGTTTGCCTTTGTACTGCTAAGCGTAACCACCACCTTAAGTATTTTAACGCCCGAGCAAACCAGCCTTGTTACCTTAGTTGTGGCGGTATCAATGCTAATAGCGCCGTTATTACTTATGGTTTATGAGCAAATACAAAAACGCAGCAGCAGTGCTTTACCTGAGTTTGATAAGCCAGAACAAATTAGCACCGCTAAACACGTAATTATTGCGGGCTACGGACGTTTTGGTCAAATTATGGGGCGTTTACTGCACGCGCAAGGCTACGAAATTACCGTACTAGATCACAGCCCTAGCCAAATAGAATTACTACGCCGTTTTGGCAATACTGTATTTTATGGCGATGCCGCACGCCAAGAACTGCTTGAAGCCGCAGGCGCGCACACCGCGCAAATGCTGGTAATTGCAATTGATAACCCCGATAAAACCATTGAGATAATTAAGCTCGCGCATAAAAACTACCCGCAACTTAAAATAGTTGCTCGCGCAATCGACCGCCGCCATGCGTATCAGTTACTTAATTTAAAAGTAGATGCGTTTAACCGCGAAACCGTCGACTCAGCTATTAACCTTGCCGTAGAAGCACTCGAGTTACTAGGTAACACTAAGCAAGATGCAGAGCGTGCTGGTAAACTGTTTAGAGACCACGACCGCGCTGCAGTACTGCAACTTGCTGCATTATGGGGAGACGACGCCAGCTACGGCGTAGCAGTTCGCCAACGTATGGAAGATTTAAAACAAGTACTGCAACAAGATAAACAAGCACAAAGCGATTTAAATACCTGCGACAGCGGCGATTGCGAAGACGGCTTAACAGAAGTAGCGAGTAAACCTAAAAAACCTGATGATGCTCATTTGGAGTAGTTTAAGGCTTTTATAGTTGTGCTGTTGGCAATAGCTGGCAGCACATAAACTTGAGGTTTGATTACTAAAACTCTATTATGCCTATAGCTGTCACTGCGACGAACATTCAATTCCTAAATAATTTTTAATAATATTTTTGTTTTTTTAAATCCTCTTTCCAACGACGATAACCTCTTAAGAAGCTTTCAACATCAGTATTTTCACCGAATGAGTTATTATCTTTTTCTGAGTATTCTAGTAAGTATCGTTCCGCAACGGCCTGCAATGATTCCTTTTTATCTATAACCCATTTTAATTCAAAATCCATATACTTAGTAATCTTAGACACGTTTATACAATGATCGAACTGCTTATCTTTTCCGAAGAAATCTTCAGATAAATTAGTTTTCCCTCCGCTAATCATATGAGCTCTAAAACAACTTGCGACAACAATTAATAACTCAGGAGGTGGATAAAGCCCAGATTCTATGAGGTATAAAAAGCTGTTTAATGGATTACTTTCTACTTGTTCACGCTCAATTATATTATGTGATGAGTTTTCCCTAAGCATATTCCAGCTATGTTCAAACTCTGAATAGTATGGAAACTCATTATGTTTATAAGAAGCTTTTAAAATTTCTCGCACTTCCTCCACATCTTCAAGTGTATTTTTATAAGCGCCTTCAAAAAGAACTTTCCCTTTCACTAATTCAGTTAACTCATCAATATCCATTTTTCACCCTAGTTTAAACACTAATAAAACAAGACAAATACAAACAGTAACTGTTGAAACATTCTCAACTCTCACTACGCTTAATAGTTTCATAATCAACTTTTCCATAAATAATTAGCCTCTTTATTGGATTAGTTTCCATTATGATGTTTGGCTAAATATAGTCACGGACACGATACTAAATGATTGTCCGTTTAAGGAAGCAAAGAGCCATTAACTCCACTTAATATCATTGATGAATAAGGCTCTAGTCTTTTTTAGTATAAAGAGACTTTAAATCTTGGTCGTGTTCCGATATTAAGTAACCTATGTTTTATCAAAAAATAACCTTCGGCGGTAGGTTAACTTTGAAAATACGAGAAAAGGTATTTGATTAGGTTATAACTGTGGTAATAATTTAGGGGAGACCTTTATGTTTTGCTTGTAGCCCAGCACGGCTGGGCTAACTATGAACTACAACATTTAAAAACCTAGTGGTGATGCCCGCCTTGAATAGCCTCGCCTTGCTGGTTGTAAAAACCAGTTGCGCTGTGCTCAATAAAACCAAGGTTTATCATTTTAGCTAAAAATGGGTCACCTTCGTTATCGCCAATGTCGGCGTAATCGGTGGTTTGAAAGCGATCCCACTGTTCAAATTGAGCACTAATTAATGGCTCATTAGTGTTTACATTGCTAAGGCTAAGTAAGGTGGTTGTTTGGCTTTTTTTATTACTAATACTAAATGTTTTAACTAATTTTGAATGCGTAAAAAAGGCGAGGTTAAAGTCGTTGCCATTTTCGCTCAATGTATAGTTTTTCACTTCACCGCAGCCTTTGCCTTGTGTGCTTACTAGGGTCATTTTTTTTATTAGGTGGTTATCCACCAGCTGACTTTTAGCACTCCAGTTTTGTACGCCGCGTACCTCAGATGGTTGGTATTCAATGCCGCGTTGCTGGGCATTAAAGTAACGTATTGGTCGTATTTGGTTATTGGCTAAGTGCTGCCAAAGCTCGGTTATTACTTCACTTTGATGCGCTACTTGCTGATCGTTTCGCCAAAGGGTAAGTGACTCGCTGCTTTGCTGCGTTTTATGGCTGTTGGTAATTTTATAATCCGCTTTTAAATGCTTGGCATCAATATCACATTGCGAGGCAAAGCTACTTGTACTTACAAGCGTGGCAATTATTAATAACGCTTTTTTCATTTAGCTATCTCTTATTTATATTTCAAGTTTATGGCAATAACATAACGATTATAAATGTCAGTTTAATGACAAAAACCCCGCACAGTAGGCGGGGTTTTTTATTTAGATATATTTAACTAAATTTATAACTAGCCGGTATTTATTGCGCTAGTTTTTCGTCTGCTGCTTTTACAAAGTCAGCGGCAAAGTCCATTACATGGAATAAAAAGCTTTGCTCGTTTGTGCCTGTTACTAAGTGTGCACCTGGTCCCATTGCATAAACGCCTACGTCTTCACCGGCATGTGTTTCTGAGCCCATTGGTACAAGTGCTTCTTGATGAAAACCAGGTGTTGTTGTATCAACATCAGTTAAATCAACACGCCCTGTAACTGGTGCAAACGCGTAACCTGCATCGGCATCGGTCTCGCTACCTAGGTTTCTAAAGCCACCACCATTGGTGTAACCAACCGTTGTATAAGGCATATCGTCGGCAGCTAAGCTTGGCTCAGTAGCGCCTACTGCAACTACTTTACCTAAAATTGGGTTACCGCGTTTAGGATAACCGGCAATGGTAAATACATGGCTGTGATCGGCAGTTACAACTATTAATGTTTCTTCTGGGTTGGTGTTTTCCATCGCCACTTTAACGGCTTTAGCAAGCTCAATAGTGTCGTTTAACGCGTTATAAGCGTTACCCGCATGATGCGCGTGGTCAATTCGACCCGACTCAACCGTTAAGAAAAAACCTTGCTCGTTGTTATCAAGTACGTTTATTGCTTTTTCGGTCATTTGTGAAAGCGAAGGCTCGCCTGCTACATCGTTTGCGCGGTCAGCTTCGTACTGCATGTGGGATTCGTTAAATAAGCCAAATACTTTAGTGGCGTCGTCACTTATTGCATCAAAACCGGTTTGATCCATTACGTAAGTGCCATTTGGATATTGCGTTTTCCACTCTGCGGTTAAGTCGCGGTTATCTGTTCGATCCCCTTCAACAGCACTTACTGCATCGGCTGAATTAAACGCGGCATCTTTTGGTAAAAAGTGACGACGACCGCCGCCCATTACTACGTCAATACCGTCTACATCAACACCACTAAAGCGTGCTTCTAGGTTGGCTTCAAAGTTAACCAGTTGCGAGGCAATATCTTCACACGTTGCGGCACTTTCTGGCATATCGGAGATATCTTCCCAGTTACGCTCTGCCGATTTAGCATACGTTGCAGCGGGTGTAGCGTGAGTAATACGCGCTGTAGAAATAATCCCTGTTGCTTTACCTGCAATTTCAGCAAGCTCTAACGAGGTAACAAGTTCGTGCCCTTTGCCTGATGCACAATTACCACGTTCAACCGCTTCATCAATACCAATAACGCCTGCGTCGGTTTTAACACCCGATGCCATTGCGGTCATAGTGCCTGCCGAATCTGGCGTTTGCGCATCTACGTTGTATGTTTTTACAAAGCCCGAAAAAGGCATAGTTTCAAAGCTTAACTGGTGATCTTCACCCATTTCGCCCTCTAACTGACCCGCTAAAATACGTGCTGCGGTTATGGTAGAAATACCCATACCATCGCCCACAAATAAAATTACGTTTTTAGCTTTGCCTGATTCAGTAACAATGTTGCTACTGGCTGTTTGTGCTGCACCTAATTTTGTTTGTGCTTCACTAAACCACGTATTGCTAGTGAGCGAGGCTAACTGCTCGCTTGTTAACGACGTTGCAGGTGCATTACACACTAAATTAGTTGAGTTAACTTCGTTGCTATCTAGCACGTCGTTATTATTGGTATCTGTGCCTACTTGCGTCTCTACGCCGCCATTAATACACTGCTCAGAGCCCACTGCAATAGCGTTATCTACTGCGATAATATTATTTTCATTTTTGTTATCGTCACTCGAGCAACCTGCTAGCGCGACCATTACTGCCAAAGAAAGTACCGTTAATTTGTTCATGTTAGCCGCCATTATTGCTGAGTTAGTTCAAGAGCTTGATTAATTAAATGAAATACAACGTTTTGTTCAATTACGCCTTGTGCTAGCTGAGCACCAGGACCTTTAGCATGCAAAGATATGTCTTCACCTGCGTGTGTTTCTGACCCCATTGGTACGGTTGCTTCTTGGTGAAAACCTGGGGTTGTTGTATCAACGCCATTTAGCTCAACACGCCCTGCAACAGCAGCACTTATGTAACTTGCATCAGCGTTGGTCTCACTGCCTAGATTTCTAAAACCTAAGCCATTTGCGTAACCTACCGTGGTGTACGGCATATCGTCGGTGGCTAGGCTTGGTGTTGTAGCACCTACTGCAACTACTTGACCTAAAATTGGATTACCACGCTTAGGGTAGCCTGCAATAGTAAATACATGGCTGTGATCGGCGGTTACTAAAATAAGGGTTTCTTCTGGGTTGGTGTTATCTATCGCTGCTTGCACGGCTTTAGCAAACTCAATGGTGTCGTTAAGCGCGTTGTATGCATTACCCGCGTGGTGCGCGTGGTCAATTCGACCCGACTCAACCGTTAAGAAAAATCCATTATCGTTTTTACCAAGCACTTCAATTGCTTTAGTGGTCATATCGGTAAGTGAAGGCTCGCCCGCTACATCGTTTGCGCGGTCAGCTTCGTACTGCATGTGGGATTCGTTAAATAAACCAAATACTTTAGTGGCGTCGTCTGCTATTGCATCAAAGCCTGTTTGATCCATCACGTACGTAGCATCTGGATATTGTGTTTGCCACTCAGTTACTAAGTTGCGCTCGTCAGTACGGTCGCCTTCTATAGCGCTTACTGCGTCTGTTGAGTTAGCTGTTTCGTCTTTTGGTAAAAAGTGACGACGACCGCCACCCATTACAAAATCAAGACCGTCTACGTCGGTCCCTACAAATCGTGCTTCTAGGTTTTTTTCAAAGTTAACCAGTTGCGATGCAATGTCTTCACAGCCACCCGTTACGGCATCTTCTGGCATATCTGATACGTCTTCCCAGTTACGGTCAGCCGATTTAGCATATGTGGCAGCAGGAGTTGCATGAGTAATACGTGCTGTAGAAATAATACCGGTAGATAGCCCTTTAATTTCAGCCAATTCGGTTGCGGTTATTAGCTCGTTACCTGCCACTGTTGAACACACGCCGCGTTCAATATCTTCATCTACACCAATAACGCCCACATCGGTTTTTACACCCGAAATAATAGCCGTCATCGTGCCTGCTGAATCAGGAGTTTGAGCATCTACGTTATACGTTTTAACTTGTGCAGAGTATGGGAACTCTTCAAAACTTAAATAACCTTCTTCGCCAGATTGGTTATTACGCTGCCCTTGTAAAATGCGCGCGGCGGTAAGTGTAGATATACCCATGCCATCGCCCACAAATAAAATGACGTTTTTAGCTTTAGTGGCTTGTGTAGCCTGCGCTTGTGCTGTTTTTGTTGTTAGTTTAGTTTGCGCAGCGCTATACCAGCTGCTGTCTTTTTGGCTTTGCGGTAGTACATCAGCATGGCTAACTGCGCTAAACGCAAATGTTAGCGCGATTGCCGCAGCGACTTTTTTAATTTTCATCCGTAATTCCCATTGTTTAGTGGTTATTTTTTGAAATGTGTAAACACAAAAAAGATCAACCGCTGCACTATAGAAAACAGATGTGACTGATAAAGGTAATTTTAATGAAAGTAAAATGACTAAACTATTACAAAGATAAGTCACAAAAAAAACGCAACGTGTAAAACGTTGCGCTTGTAGGGAAATTATTAAGAGAATTATTTAAATATTAAAAACGTGCTTTAAACGATACTCCAAAGTAGCGCTCAGCATCACGTGGTATTTGGTAACGGAAGTTATCGCCACTGTAGGTAGTTACGTAGCTTTCGTCGGTTAAGTTTTTAGCAATAAGCGACACTCTAAACGCGTCATCTTTAAACGATAAACCCACACTTGCATTTAAAATACCGTAATCTGGTAACAAAGCGGCTGGGTTAAATTCGCCTACGTTGTCTGGTAGGTCTGAGTATTGCTCGTCGGTATAAATGTAAGAGCCATTTATATGTACGTTAAAGCCATGGTCGGTTTCAATAAAGTAGTCAGCCGTTAGTGAGTATTTTAAATCTGGCGAAAATGGTACATCTAAACCTGAGCGGTCAGTACATGAACCTGCGGCTACCTCTGCCGGACAATTAAACTCGTCAATTTCAGCTTTAATGTAAGCAACACCACCGGTAAGCGTTAGCGACTCTGTTGCAGCCCACATAAAGTCAACTTCAACACCTTGCGTACTTACATCACCCGCATTGGTTAAGCGCGTAATACAAGTGCCGTCTGAACAGTCAAAGTTGTTAGCTTGAAAGCCTTCAATTTCGGTTCTGAAAAGCGCCATGTTAAATACAAATTCGCGGCTTGCGTATTTGTAGCCTATTTCATAAGCGTCAGACTCTTCAGGTGCTATTTCGCGGCTGTCGGTGTCTGGATTAAAGTTATAATAAATATTAAAACCAGGGCCTTTGTAGCCTTGCGAGTAAGTGCCGTATACCATTTGGCCATCGCCTAAATCGTATTGCATGCCTAAACGACCCGATACGTTGGTTTCTTCGGCTTTGCCTTCATCATCTGTATTAAGTGTTGCTGGGCGCACGCCTACACCGGTGCGGCCATATACATCATTACTTACACGACGATGCGTGTACGACACTTCATCGTCGGTGTAACGAATACCAAATAATACGCGTAAATCTTCAGATAAATCGTAGATACCATCGGCAAAGGCTGCCCAGTTATTAAATTCTGTACTCATAAAAGCAGTGGCCGATACAATATCGTTTGCGTTACAGCTAACGCCTAGGCCTTGTGTGTAACCTTCTAAATCAGCAAGTGCTGTATCAAGCTCAGCGCCCGATAAGTTATTTTGCGCGTAAAAAGCCATTGCGCTATCAAGCTGACCACCATTATTTTGGCAACTTGCATCGCGAGTAAAGTTACGTTGTGAATCCATGTTCCAATAAAATAAGCCAGCAACATAGTTAAATGGCCCAGCTAGGTTTGATGTAACTCTAAATTCTTGCGAAAACTGATCCCATTGCTGTGCACCTAAATCGTGTAATTGAAACGGCGCGTCAAATACCGGCTCGCTGCTGTCGCCAGCAATAGAGGTAAAGTCGCCTTCACGGTACTCTGTGTTATCCCACGAACGCTGCGCTGTAATTGAAGTATATGTATAGTCGCCAATTGTTTTATCAATCTGTACCGAAAACGCGCTATGTTCGTCAATTGTGCGCGACTCGTAATCGTGATCAACGCTGCGTTGGTCTAAATCAATATCGGCTACGCCATCAACAATACCGTTACTGTTTGGTACTGATTTTGAATCTGGATTACGGCCACTTGGTAGTGCTTCTAAGTCGGCACAACAATCATCGTCAGCGTTATAAAATTCAGCAATAAATTTTACGCTTAAGTCATCCTCTGGCTCGTATTTAAATACAGCACGTGCACCTTCACGGTCGTAACCGTTTACTTTTTCGTTGTTGTAAACGTTATCAATGTAACCGTCAAATTTACCTTTAAATACCGTTAGGCTTGCCGCTAGGTCGTCGGTTAAACCGCCGCTTATAACGCCTTTAAAACGGTATTCGTTATCTTGATAAAACGAGGTTTCTACGCTGCCTGTTGTGTCGTACGAGGGATCTTTTGTTGTTATGTTTACCACACCTGCTGAGGCGTTTTTACCAAACAATGTACCTTGTGGCCCGCGTAATACTTCAATGCGGTCTACGTCGTATAAATCGGCAAATGCTTGACCCGAGCGGCCAAGCACCACGCCATCAACAACAGTTGCTACACTTGGCTCGGCAGCAATACTAAATGAAATAGTACCAATACCGCGCACTGTTAGCGCTGAGTTACGGGTTGTGGTGCCTTTTCTAAAGCTAACTGAAGGGACAAGTGACTGTAAGCCTTCCATGTTATTAGCAAAAGCTGAATTAATTTGATCGCTATTAAGTACCGATACCGCAACTGGTACTTCGTTTAAACTTTGCGTTCTTTTTTGTGAAGTAACGACTATTTTTTCAAACGTATCGTTTTTAGCTGTTTCTGTTTTTTGTTGTTCTTGTTCGGTTTGCTCTTGCTGCGCATGTACCTGCGCGCTAAGCGCTAAACCGGTTGTCATTGCTAACGTGACTGCCAAGCTTAAGACGGACTTTTTAGCTCTCATGTCATTCTCCATATTGTGCGTGTGTGCTGTGTGGTACCGCGCTAGCAATTGTGTGTGTTGCTAATAAAGCGGTGTCAGTGTGTGGTACTTCCCTTAAAGCTCTTGTATCTTATATAAGAGCTTTAAATTTAAACAAACTATCTTACTAATGCAAACATTATGTGAATTAAATGTGATTTAAGTTTGGTATACAGAATATAGCCGCAGGTTATGCGGCGTTTTTAGCACCAATACGCGCTAAGCTATTTTCGTAACGAACCTGCCAACGACGTACACTCCACCAGCTAAGCACTAAAACAGTAGACCAAACAGCAACTAAACTTGGTACAAAGTACACACTGGTTCCACCCACTAATCCGAGCGGCGAAAACAATATATACAAGCTAACAATCAAGCCTACTAATACAATTGCACAAGGTAATGCGTATTTCCAAGGATTAAGGTCTACCTCAGCTTTGCGTGTAAATTGCCATGGTGTTTTAAGTGGTTTGTAGTAACCAATACCCAGCATTATTGCCAATTCAATTATGAACAAAATGGCGTAAATATGAATAAAGTTAATGTCTACATCCCATACAAATTTAAGCAAGGTGTAGGCAATAATATGGAATATAATCGCGACTTTAGCGCCCAGTGCAGGCACTTTTCGAGTAAATAAACCAACCAATACAATTGTGATGACCGGAATGTTGTAGAAACCTGTAAACACACGAATAATGTGCCATAAACCTTCAGGCGCAAACATCAATAATGGCGCAGTTATAAACGACAATATGGCAATAACAATACTGGTAATTTTGGCTACTTTTATAAGTTGGCTGTCTGTTACTTTATTTTTTTTCATTGGCTTATAAACGTCTAAGCAAAATAAGGTCGCCGCGCTATTGAGCAATGAGTTAAATGAGCTAAATACAGCACCTAGCAATACGGCCAAAAAGAAGCCAGATAAATACTGTGGAAGTACTTCTTTTACCAAATGTGGGTAAGCTAAATCGATAGTTGGCAGGCTTTCGTGTTTATAAAGATGGTAAGCAATAACGCCTGGGATCATCATCATAAACGGTACTAGCACTTTAAAGTACCCTGAAAACAACACCCCTTTTTGACCTTCAACTAAGTTTTTAGCGCCCAGTGTACGCTGGATCACGTACTGATTAGTGCCCCAATAAAACAAATTAGCTAAGATCATCCCTGTAAAAATAGTGCCAAATGGCACGGGATCATCGCTACTACCAATAGCATTGAGCTTTTCTGTGTCGGTGTTTACTAGGGTGCTTAACCCTTCTGAAAAACTACCATCACCCAATGCAATTAAGCCCAGTGTTGGCACTAAAATACCAATAATTAATAACCCAACACCGTTAATGGTATCTGATACCGCAACCGCCTTTAAACCGCCAAAAACAGCGTATATAGCGCCAACTGAGCCCACTGTAATAATGGTCACAATCAGGCTTGCTTCGTAACTCATATTTAATAAGGTAGGAACATCAAACAGCCTAAGTACGGCTATTGATCCTGAGTACAAAACCGAAGGGATCGTTATAAAACAATACCCTACCATAAATAAGATCACCGTCATGCGGCGTACGGTATCATCAAAACGATCTCGTAAAAATTCAGGCAAGGTAGAAAATGCACCCGCTAAATAACGAGGCAAAAAGATCAACGCCATAATGATGGTTGATACTCCCGCGGTTACTTCCCAAGCCATTGAGCTTAGGTTGTAACCATAGGCTGAGCCATTAAGGCCAATTAGTTGCTCTGCTGATAAATTTGTGAGGATCATCGACCCTGCTATAAACGTACCCGTTAACCCACGACCCGCTAAAAAGTAGCCATCTTGGGTGTTAACTTCCCCTTTGGTTTTTTGGTACGAGATATATCCCACCAGCGCCATAAACGCCAAGCACGATAGCAGTGTCATGGTAATGTTCATACCTTCCATCTTGCGCCCCTTTTAGCTTACTTTACTCGGTAAAAAGTAAGCTAATATCTTTATTATTATGTGTTGTATGTGTGTAGTGTGTGTTTTTTATTAAGCCGAGATTTATTTAGGCCATGCTGTTAATTGGCTCATGTCTTGTTCTGTGTGTTGAACCTCTGGGCCAAGCATTAGGCTGTCGCCTTCGCGTACAAATACTGCCATTTCTTCAAGTGCGAGTGTGTGTTCGTAGTACTTACCACCTTCGTAAGATTGTTTATCAGGAAAGCGAATCCAGTTGCCTTGTGGTAAATAAAACTTCACTTTACCGTTTGGCACGACACACGGCACTACTAACAATTTTTCACCGCACATAAATTGCTGATCAAAACTATGCGCTAGCACATCATCAGGAAATGCTAAAACCATTGCACGCTGAATTGGTAAGCCAGTTTGCTGTGCTTGTATGGCACTTTGCTCTAAATAAGGAATAAGTTGGTAGCGCAATTTAAGTGCTGCAAATACCGCATCACTTGCTTGCTCTGTGTAAGACCAAGGTTCGCGAGGACCAATACCATGTAAGCGCATATGTGCGCTAAATACCGAGGCTTGTGCCCAGCGCACGTAAAGTTCTGCATCGCGGGTGTCTTTGTAAAAACCACCAATGTCGGTTGCAAAAAATGGCCCGCCCGACATGCCCCACGCTAAACTGCCACGAATGCTTGCCGCTAAACCCTGCCAATCGGCCTGTGGGTCGCCGCCCCACTGTGCAGGAAAACGTTGGCTGCCCGTCCATGCTGAACGGCTAAACAAAAATGGCCCAGTTTTACAGTATTTTTCGGCGGCCTCAAAAACGCAGCGGTTGTACAACATGCTGTAAACGTTATGCAGCCTAATACCGCTATCACCACTGTGAGATATCATATTGTCGTCTTCTAGCTGTTCGCCAAAGTCTGCTTTTATCATATCTACGCCAAGCTCAAACAATGGCTTGTGCGATTCGAGCCAGTATTCGTAAGCGTCGGGGTGAGTAAAATCTAAAATACCCGACTCTGGTAGTGGTGTAAGTACTTCGCCAAATGGGCTTAAGTCCCACTCGTATTGATACGCTTTACCGGTGCGTTTATCTTTTATAAGCCAGCCATTTTCGGCCGCTTTAGCAAATAATGGGTTATTTACCGAGATCATCGGGTATTCCCATACGCAAATTTTAAAATCCATCGCTTTTAGTTCATCAAGCACTGGTTTTGGGTCGGCGTAGCGTGTTGGATCCCATTCAAATGCAAAGCGGGTGTCGGTGTCTTGCCATGCGCGGCCATCAAGAGTAATTACGTCGCACGGCATATTTTTAGCACGCACTTCGCGGGCAACACTAAGTAATTCGTCAGCATCTTTGTAATACGCTTTTGATAAAATAACACCAAAGCTCCACTGCGGTGGCACCGGTGCAAAACCTGTTAGCTCACAGTAACGGTTAATGCTTTGGGCAGGTGTTTGTTCTTGATATAAAAATACATCTAGCGCGTCATCTTCAACTAAACATACATATGCGCGTTGCGACCACAGTGCGTAACCTACGCCATGAGTTACCGGCGCAGGTGTATGTACAAATAAGTTCCAGCCTTCTGGGCTCCATGCATACGGTGTGTTTTTATAAGACTTTTCGGCGTTAACGCCTAGCGCATCGTGGTTGTATGAACGAATAAGTTGGCCGCGTTTATCAAGCTTTCCCCATTTTTCGCCAAGACCATACACGGCCTCATCGTAGTTAAGCTCTAAGCTTAATATCCAGCCGTTATCTGTTTTAGCTAGTGGCGGTAAACGGTGCTGGCGTACAAAGTGACCATCAGTTGCTGATTGCTGTACTAGCTCATCGTTTTTATAAAGTTTGAAATGAAAAGGGTCGCTGTAAAATTCTAGGCGGTATTCGCCACCACTTACGCTGTAATCATTATTGTTTTTGCTAAGTGTGAGGGGGTATTCTGATGGGGTTGTGGTTAATATTTTAAATTGCTCGTCATGCGTAGTGCCTGCATTTAGACGTAAGCCAAACTGGCTTATCGTTACGCTAATATCACCAAACTGAGTGGGCAAAACCAGCACATTACCTTGCAACTTTGGCTGTGCGGTTAAGCGTGCTGGCTCTATTGCGTTCCAGTCTGGCTCACGTAATTCAAATGCATTCATGGGAATTCCTTAACCAATTATTAGTCTTGTATAAGACACAAGTTAAATAATTGTAATCCCCATGTCAACGTAAATAAACTCAAGATGAATTATTTACATCGCAATTTTTAAAAAATGCCAGGTGCCGATGTAGCCACCAGCGATACGCCGCTCAGTCCTAGTAACGTAATAGCTATAATGCGTATCCATTTAGCGTCAACGTAAGGCGTTAATTTACGAGCAAAATGCGTAACTAACAACACTAAGGGAATAGCCGCTGCAATTAAAAACATAATGTCGAGCCCCGGCAAAGTACCAAATAAGGCGATACCTACACGTACTAGCCCGCCAATAGTAAATACCGCTAATAACGTACTGCGAATAGCTTCAATAGACCAACTTTGCTTATAACACTGAAACACAAGCGGCGGCCCTGAAGTTGAAAACAACCCACCAAGTAATCCACTCACCCCTCCAGCTATTAAAAACGAACGAGGGCGGCTTTGTTTATTAGCACGATCGCGGCCAATCAGCATTAAAGCGCAGCACAGCAGAATACTTACACCTAAAATAAAGTTTAAATAGTGCGTTAAATGCGACGACATAAACTCAAGCAGCACAAAACCTATCAGCATTAACGGAATACCGGTATACAACATAAGTTTTAGCTCGGGTACTTTTACCGAACTGCGGTTTTTAACGACCACGGTTGTTGAATTAACTAACCCCAGCAAACTCACTAAAAATGTAGTTGCCGTGAGTGGCAATACATCAAGTAACGTAAAGCTTGCAACCACCAGCAACCCAAAGCCAAACCCGCTAAGAGTTTGCATTACAGTGGCAAGGCTTAGGCACAGCGCCATAAGCAAAATGAGTTCAAAAGAAATACTGAGCACTTTTAATTTCCTAAGGGTGAGCTATTGTAGTGTAACGATTTGTTTTTAGGCATAATGTATATTTTGCGCCTATTAAACATTACAGCAGTAGTTCACGTTTAATTGAGCTAGCGCAAATATGCGTAAAAGGTTTCACCTATGCTATAACTACAGGTGGATTAAATTTAATGGTAAATAATAATGAGTAACTCTATGTTTGATCACAAATTAAGTGGCCCAAGCTTGGCTTTTCAACCACTTTACTTACAAGTGGCTGATTATATTAAACAGCTCATTGTTGAAAGACGTTGGGTACCTGGCGAAGCATTACCAAGCGAATTTCGCCTTGCTGAAGAATTTAACGTAAGCCAAGGTACAGTTCGTAAAGCACTAAACTTATTAACCGACAATAAAATAGTAACTCGTCGCCAAGGCGTTGGTACGTTTGTATCGCAACATACTGCGCAAGATGCCTTATTCAGGTTTTTTCCGTTACAAGCAGACGGTAAAGGTGCCGATTTGCCAAAGGCTGAACTGCTATCGGTTGAGCTTTGTGCAGCGCCAGTTGAAGTAATAGAAGCGTTACAACTCAATAAAAAAGACAAAGTTACCAAGCTTGTTCGTAGGCGTATTCTTGATAACGAATTTTGCATGAGCGAAACTATATACCTACCGCAAAGCTACTTTCCTGATATACATCAAAGTAGTGATATTCCGCATACATTGTACCATTACTATCAAACCAAATTTAACCAAACTGTACACAAAACCCAAGACAGTATTAAAGCCGTACTTGCTACAATGGATGATGCCAAAATGCTTGCTATAAAAGCTGGCGATCCACTGCTGTTGGTATCACGCATTACCGAATCAATCGAAGGTAAACGTATTGAATACCGCCAAAGTAAATGCCGTAGCGATCATTACCACTATCAAATTGAACTTGATTAATTAAAAGCGTGTTTAGTGCTAAAAACCCACTTTAGCGCATAATAATTAAATATTTTTTAAAGGCAGCAAACGCTGCCTTTTTGCTGCCTGTAGGTTTTTTAACTGAACCATTTACTGCTTTGCTGTTAACACAGTATTGACACTGTTTGATTCGTATAATAACTTATGTCTTATACAAGACCTAAGTCATTATGCATTTTTAACAGGAATTCCCAATGAGTTCATTAAATAATATCCCTCCAGTAGGGTTCGGTTTATGGAAAGTCGCGCAAGAAGATTGTGCACAAACGGTATACCAAGCCATTAAGGCAGGTTACCGCCATCTTGATTGCGCATCAGACTACGGTAACGAAGAACAAGTAGGCGATGGCATCGCCCAAGCATTAAACGATGGCTTATGTACCCGTGAAGAATTATGGGTAACATCAAAACTGTGGAATACCTTTCATGCACCAGAGCATGTTGGCCTCGCGATTGATAAAACACTGAGTGATTTAAAGCTAGATTACCTAGACTTATACCTAATTCATTTTCCGATTGCGCAAACATTTGTGCCAATAGAAACGCGCTATCCACCAGAGTGGTTTGTTGACCCTACGGCGCAAAACCCACAAATGGAGCTTGCAAAAGTACCACTGTATTTAACGTGGCAAGCAATGGAAGAACAAGTACACAGCAACAAAGCAAAACGCATTGGGGTATGTAATTACTCAAGCGCACTGCTTCACGATTTAATGACCTACGCAAATATCAAACCCGCTATGTTGCAAATTGAGTCGCACCCTTATTTAACGCAAGAGCGATTAGTAAGACTCGCAAAGCAGTACGATATTCCGGTTACTGCGTTTTCACCACTGGGTGCGCTTTCATACCTTGAGCTAGAAATGGCTGATAAAACTGAATCAGTTCTTGAGCAAAGCGTTGTTAAAGCGGCCGCACACAATCATGGCAAAACGCCAGCACAAATAGTTCTTCGCTGGGGCGTGCAACGCGGCACTGCCATTATTCCTAAAACCTCAAAACTTGAACGCATGAAAGAAAATCTCGCACTGTTTGATTTTGAATTAACAGAGCAAGAAATGGCGCAAATTTCTGCGCTTAACAGTAATCGCCGATTCAACGACCCTGGGCACTTTTGTGAAGCTGCCTTTAACCGTTTTCACCCAATTTACGATTAGGAACATACAATGTCAGCTACCGAAATTAACTACGCCTCAGTGCCAACTCAATTAACATTCGATGATTCGGTTTTTCCGTGCATTGTTGTTAATAACAATAACGCCAGCACCGTTGAAGAAGCGGTAGCTTTCATTCGCGCAAATAAAAGTGAATTGGCTACAAAACTTCGCAGCTCAGGTGCTGTGTTGTTTCGTGGCTTTCCTGTAAATAGCGCCGAAACATTTGATACTTTTTCAGCCGGGTTTGATTATGACAATTTTACTTATAAAGAGTCACTGTCTAACGCGGTACGTATTAATTTTACCGAACGTGTATTTACAGCTAACGAAGCGCCAAAAGATGTAGAAATATACTTACATCACGAAATGGCGCAAACGCCTATTTCGCCAAGTAAATTATTCTTCTTTTGTAAATCGGCCGCAGAAGAAGGCGGTGCAACACCTCTTTGCCGATCAGATAAATTATTTAGTGCATTAAAAGAATACGACAGCAAGCTTGCCCATGACTTTGAACACAAAGGCCTAAAATATACCACCTATATGCCAGCCGCTGACGACGCAACATCAGGCCAAGGCCGAAGCTGGAAAAGTACGCTAAGTGTAGAAACCAAAGACGAAGCACATAATAAATTAACCGAACTTGGTTACCAGTGGGAATGGCTTGAAGACGGCTCACTAAAAGCCGTTACACCAGTACTGCCTGCTGTAGTAACTCTTGAAAACAACGTACAGGTTTTTTATAACCAACTGATTGCCGCTTACATGGGCTGGAAAGGTGTACGCGATAATCCATCAATTGCCATTACCTTTGGTGATGGTAGTGCGATTCCTAAAGTTGGACTTGATAAAATTGTGGAGCTTTCTAAAGTATTTACCTTTGATCTTGCATGGCAAGACGGTGACGTTGCTTTAGTTGATAACGAAATGGCTATGCATGGTCGTCGCCCTTTTACAGGTGAACGTAAGCGCCAAGTATTAGTAGCACTTACCGCAGCTAAAGCGTAATGCAGCGCTTAAGTAGTAAATTAAGCTGTAAAATATCACCTTTATGGCAAGGTGCCAGCATTGCTGCAATGACTGGCCTTGCCGCCTTATTTTTAAGCGAACATTATGGTGCGCCAGCCATGTTGTTTGCTTTGTTACTGGGTATGGCAGTCTCATTTTTGTATCAAAGCGATAGCCCTTGCGCCAAAGGTATCGATTTTACCGGCACCACGGTTTTGCGTGTAGGTATAGTACTGCTAGGCACACGCATAGCGCTGGGAGATTTAGTAACACTGGGTTGGCAAACAGCACTTATGTTAGCGGGCGCCATATTTACCACTATTATTTTAGGCGTAGTGCTAGCGCGCGCATTTGGCCTACAAAAACGCTTTGGTGCACTAACAGGTGGCTCGGTTGCTATTTGTGGAGCGTCTGCTGCGCTGGCTATCTCGTCTATTATGCCAAACAGCGAACATAAAGAGCGCGACACCTTATTAACCGTTATTGGCGTAACAGCTATGTCGACCCTTGCTATGATCCTCTACCCTATTGTGGTTAATTATCTTGAGTTTGACGCCCATAATGCAGGCGTATTTTTAGGTGGCACAATACATGATGTAGCCCAGGTAGTGGGTGCAGGTTATTCGGTATCACCAGAGACAGGCGATATAGCAACTCTAACTAAACTTGTACGTGTTGCCATGCTACTACCTGTTGTACTTATTATGATGGTCGTTATTAATCGCTCAAAAAAAGAAAAACACGGAGAATTACCTAAAGTACCTGGTTTTTTAATTGGCTTTGTAATACTCATGATAATAAATAGCTGCTTTTCACTTCCTACAATAGTACTTGAAACCGCTAACGAACTTTCGCAGTTCTTTTTAATTGCGGCTATTTCAGCTATAGGAATGAAAACTAATTTAGGAAAGCTTACCGAAGTAGGTATGAAACCCATTATTTTAATTGTGGCTGAAACACTTTGGATTGCATTATTAATACTTGGATTTGTAATTTGGAGCTAATGAATCAAGTTATTTAAGGTATATATCAAAAAAATCAGTAGGTAATTAGGTCATGTTTTAACCACTTAAAACTTGCATTTTACCTACTCTAGAACCGCGTGCCAATACAAACATAAAGCATTGATTAAATTAAAATTAACTTAAATTAAGACGCAAAAAAGATCACCTTAATCATGACTGGTTAGTTAAAAAACAAACAAACTAATAAAGCACTTACTCTAAAATAAATTTACAATAGGGCTTGGTATATAGCTCAATTTGCTGTTATCCTGCTTGGCATCGGGTTGACAGAAAACCCTATTTATTTGTAAGTACCACGTTGTTTTAGTAATAATCCTTCGCGTTATCCTCAGTTAAATGTATGTTTTCTTCCTGTTAAATTGCCTAATTTAAGGCGCACTTTTATTAATTCTTAGGATACTATTATGTCTAATACTACAACTGGTACAGTTAAATTTTTCAACGAAGCAAAAGGTTTTGGTTTCATCGAGCAAGAATCTGGTCCTGACGTTTTCGCACATTTCAGCGCAATCTCTGGCGACGGT